>JBEIUO010000153.1:0-6279 GCA_040374335.1 Phycisphaeraceae bacterium | reverse complement strand
GCCTGGCGACGCCCAAGTACCCGCACGACGCCGACGAGAACTGGAAGCTCGACTACCAGACGGGCGAGCTGCACTACGGCGAGACCGATGTGACCTTCTGGTGCGCGCTTCCGGCAGAGCGAGACACGAGCTGCTCGCCGGGCAACCCGGAGGGACTCCCCTTCTGCCGCCCCTTCCCGGTGGTCTTCTACACCCACGGCTACGGCTCGAGCCGCGGCGAGATCTCGAGCCACATGGGTCGGACAAACGCGATGGGCTATGCGATGTGCGGCGTGGATGGCCCGGGCCACGGCCTCAACCGCTGGCTGCAGCCCGAGACCGATCTCGGCGCCTTCTCGCAGGTCTTCGACCTCTTCCTGCGCCCGCCCCGCGCGACGCCGCTCTTTGAGATGATCGCCCGCGGCCGCGACCGCGACCTCAACAACGACATCCTCACCGACCCGGGCGCCGACATGTGGACGGCCGACCTCTTCCACACCCGCGACATGGTGCGGCAGCATGTGCTTGAGGACATGCAGTTTGTGCGGATGCTCCGCGCCTTCGACGGAGAGAAGCGGGCGAGCGACGGGACCGTCCTCGGCGATCTCGACAACGATGGCCGCGTGGACATCGGCGGCCCTCAGAACACCATCTCGATGTGGGGCATCTCGCTCGGTGGCATCGTGGCAGGCGTGCTTGCAGGCGCCGAACCCTCCATCGACGCTGCCGCTCCGAACGCGGGCGGTGGCGGCCTGACAGACATCTCCATCCGCTCGCGCCAGGGTGGCGTGCCGGAGGCCGTCCTCCTGCCGATGCTCGGGCCCTACGTCGCTGGCTGCCTGCCGATCGACGGACACCAGCGTCCACTGCCGGCGGGTGAGATTTCAGACAGCGACTGCATGGATACGGGCTTCCCCGGCCCCTACACCGGAGGGACCGCCCAGCTGGCCTTCTTCCTCAACAACACCGCGCAGCTTCTCAAGCTCCCGCTCGGTCGCATCGAGGGGCTGGCTCCGGGCGACACCGTCGAGCTGCGCAACCTCGACAACCGTGAGGTGCGGCGCACGCAGGTCAACGAGCGTGGCTGGTTCCGCCTCTCCACGCCCGCCGACGCCCTCGACGCGCTCGAGAAGCGCACGGCGCTCGGCTTCACCGACGAGACGGCCGGGCCGCTCCCGGTCGCCGACAACCTCGCGCTTGGAGACCGCCTCGAGTTGGTGGTCTACGCCGGCACGACCGACACGGTGCGGGCACGCTTCTCCACCTTCGGCTTCGAGGCGAGCTTCGAGGGGGCGACGTTTGCTGCCGGCTCTCCGCTCGTCGCCGTGCAGGAGGGCCTCGCCTACCGCCGCAACACGCCCGAGTTCCGCCGCTTCGTGAGCTTCGCACAGACGGCGATCGGGCCGGCCGACCCGGGCGTCTGGGCCGCGCACTACAGCATCGACCCGATCGATGTTTCGTACGACTCGGTCAACCCGAAGCCGCGCCAGCGTGTGCTCGCAATGCCCACCGGCGGTGACTGGCAGGTGCCGGTTGCAACCGGTATCGCGATGGCCCGCTCCGGCGGCATCCTCGGCTCCTGGAAGCGCGACCCGTCGCTCCCCGCCGAGCATGGCTGGCGGCAGCTCTTCGTCCCGGACCCGCGCTACGGCGTGAGCGTGGACCAGATGCTCATCGACCGGCATGTGGTGGAGTCGAACGCCCGCATGGGCCGCTACGAAGACAACGCGATCAGCGCCGAGCTCATCTACGATGTCGACAACGTCTCGGACGGGCGGGCGCGCTACTCCTGCGACCCAGACCAGGACTGGGCTGCAGGTGCGGGAGAGCAGGGCTGCCCGGACGGCCTCACCAGCTTCGAAACGCCGATGCGCTCGCCGCAGCCGGAGCCGGGCAAGGAGCTGCGCCAGACCGTGGGGCGGGCAGATGGCGATGGCACGGTGCGCTACGATGCGCTCCGCATCCCCATCATGCGTCCCGCCGGCCAGCACGGCATCTACAACGCGCAGCCCTTCCGCGCCTTCGACACAGACGCCTACATGGTGAACTACACCACCCGATTCCTGGGCTCACGGGGCCGCCTCGCCGACGACCTCTCGGCCGATGCCGAGGGCAACACCTGCGACTGCTCGGCCTCTGCCCTGCCCCGCTTCAAGCTCAACGGCACCAACAACAACCCGGCCTTCAATCGCGCCTGCGAGCCGGCAGACCTCAACCTCTGCAGCCCCGCCTGCGCGGCCCACTGGGGCATCCGGACGCCGGAAGAGAACAACTGCGCGACGCGCTGAGCGACAGCGCCGGCCGGAAGCGGCTTGGGGGCCGCGCCACGGGGAGCCCCCTTCCGAGACGGGTGAGCTCCTCTTCATGGCGATCTGCTCCCCCAAACGCTGAGTGAACGATGTCTGAACAGAAGTCGCAACCCCGCCGCTCCGCGCTCGACTGGATCGAGTTCGTAGGCAACAAGCTGCCCGAGCCGGCCATCATTTTCGTGATCCTCGCCGCCCTCATCATCGGCATCGCTGCGCTCGGTGATGCGCTCGGCTGGGAGGTGACGCCGGTGCAGCCTCGCATCGTGACCGAAGCGGTCGTCGACGCCGCCGGCAGCCCGATCCTCGACGCCGCAGGCAAGCCGGTTGTGCGACCGCTGCTCGACGCGTCCGGTGCGCCACAGACCGAGCTTGTGCCGAACGGTGCGCCCATCGCACCGCGCAGCCTTCTTACGGGCGAGGGCATCTACTGGATGCTCTCCTCGATGCTCCGGAACTTCACGGGGCTGCCTGCGCTGGGACTTATCTTCGTCGCGATGCTCGGGATCGGGCTCGCAGAGAAGTTCGGTTTCTTCTCGGCGCTGATGCGCTCCCTGGCCTTCATCACGCCGCGGCGACTGCTCACGCCGGCGGTGGTGCTCATCGGTGCCAACAGCAGCGTCGCGAGCGATGCGGGCTACATCATCCTGCCACCGCTCGCTGCAGCCCTCTACCTCGCGATGGGTCGCCACCCGATCGCCGGACTTGCGGCCGCCTTTGCCGGCGTTGCAGGTGGCTTTGGTGCCGGCTTCTTCCCCACCGGCGGCGATGGCGCGCTCACCGGCTTCGCGCAGGATGCAGCGCGGGTCATCGCGCCCGACTACACCGTGAACTACCTCCACAACGCCTACTTCAAGGCGGGTTCGGCCTTCGTGGTCATGCTAGCCGGCTGGGGCGTCACAGACCTGCTCGTCGAGCCACGCCTGAAGCGCCAGGCCAGCACCGAGGCGACTCCAGACGTCTCGCCCGACATGGCGCTGACGCCTCTCGAGAAGCGGGGCCTTGGCGCCTCGCTTGCCGCGATGGCGCTCGTGCTCGGGGCCTTCGCCGCCCTCATCCTCCTGCCCGGGATGCCGCTCCACGGCGACGGACAACCCACGCTGAGCGATGGCCGCGTGGTCCTCCATCATGCGGTCGAGGTCCTGCCTGCGGGCGCGACGACCGCGGCGCCACCGCACGACATCCTGGCGCGCGACCCGTTGCTCGTGGCCGAGACGGCTGCGCGGCCGCGCCTTGCCGAGACGCCCGGGGAGCGGTGGTCGCATGTCATCGTGCCCATCATCTTTTTCGCCTTCCTAATCCCGGGCCTCATCTACGGCTTCGTCGTGGGTCGGCTCCGGAGCCAGCGGGAGTTCGTCGATGCGCTCTACCACGGCGTGGAGAGCATCGTGCCCGTGCTCACGATTGCCTTCTTCATGGCGCAGTTCGTGAACTACTTCGCCTACACGCGGCTCGACCGGATGCTCGCCTACGCGGGCGGCTCGCTTCTCGTGCAGGCCGACCTTCCCGTGCCGCTCTTCCTGAGCCTCTTCGTGCTTCTGGTCGTGGTGGGAGACTTCGCGCTGAGCGGCATGCTCAGCAAGTTCGGCGTGATGGCCCCCATCTTCATCCCCATGTTCATGATGGCCGGCATCAGCCCGGAGCTCACGACGGCCGCCTATCGCATCGGCGACAGCGTGGTGAACATCATCACGCCGCTGAACAGCTACCTGCTGATCATCCTCGCGGTGCTGCAGAAGTACCGGCCGCAGGCGGGGCTCGGCACGCTCATCAGCCTGATGCTGCCCTACAGCGTGGTCCTCTTCCTTGCGTGGACGGCCTTCCTGCTCGTCTGGTGGTCGGCCGGCTGGCCGCTCGGGCCCGAGGCGCCGCTGTCGTACGAGCCGCCGAGGTGAGGCGCCCGCCGTGGACTCGCTGACCCAGGTCGCGCTCGGGGCCTGCGTCGCCGCCGCGTGCGTGCCGGCGGCGCGGCGGCGGCCCTCGGCCTCGGACGGGCGTGACCGCTTCGACTGCCCGAAATCATCCGCACGAATGATGCGATGCGGGTTCCTCGCGGGTTCCCGGCGGCTCCGACTTGCCCCCTCGGGCCCGCGGGCTAGTTTCGGTCGGTTCGTCCCCCTCACACTGCAGGAGTCCCCATGCGCACCCCGTCGCTCGTCGTCGCGTCCGTCCTTGCCGGTTCCGTCGCCGCGCTGGCCTCCGCCGGCGTCATCTCCAATCCCGTGAACGCCTCGGTGCAGTTCTCGGGTTCGGGCGGCTCGGTGAACTACGCGGCCGCGATCAACCGGCAGGCCGGCATCTCCGATACCGGCACCTTCATGGGCCAGTTCGGCTCGAACGTCGCGATCCGCGGTCGCTGGACGGCCCAGCTGCTCGGCGGGCCCGGAGCCGGCGCCAACGGCGGCAATGTCTATTCGATCACCGTCCAGATCGGCAGCATCATCCAGCAGGGACCGTTCGCCCAGACCTACACCCAGCCGGTGATCCTGCCGACCGACACCATCGGCGGCTCGGCGATCACCCTCGCCTCGCTCGGCTTCGGGGTGGGCGGGGGCGGGCTGCGGTTCGACGACTTCGGCGGCCAGAACCAGATTCTCATCGACAACAGCGGCGCTTTCGGCGACCCGAACTTCATCATGCGGCTTGACCCGAACTTCGAGTCGTACGTGACCGGCAACCCGTCCCTGATGTCGACCTACGCGACCGTGGCGGCCGACGGCTCGGTGGGCTTCGCGACGTCGTTCGACGTCTCGCAGCTGTTCCTCGGGATCACCGACGTCAGCTCGTTCTTCAACGGCAACCTCGCCGAGTACCAGATCCGCGGCTTCAACAGCGGGTTCTTCGTCGAGGTCGTCGAGGTCCCGGGCCCGGGCGGGCTGGCCCTGCTCGCGATCGCCGGACTGGCCGGTCGCCGGCGGCGAGGCTGATCGCGGGCCACGCGGCACCCGTCGGGGCGACGGCTACCATCGCCGCATGGCCCACATCACGCTCCCGATCGATGCCCCGGGCATCCGCGGCCCGCTCGCTTTCCGTCCCGACGCGGCCCGGCACCTGCTCGGCCTCGCCGAGACGATCCTGCGGCAGCCGGCGAGCCTGCCGCAGGCCGACCGCGAGACGATCGCGGCGTGGACCTCGTACCTGAACGGGTGCGAGTTCTGCATGAAATCGCACGCGGCGGCGGCCCGGGCGTGGCTCGGCGATGGGCGGGCCGAGTCGCTCGATCGGCTGCTGGCGACGGAGGATGCGAGCGGTTTTCCGCCGAAGATGCAGGCGCTGCTCGAGCTCGCGAAGGCACTGCAGGGTTGCGTGCTCGGCGTCCGGCCCGAGCACGTCGAGCGGGCCCGGGCGGCGGGGGCCGACGACCGCGACATCCACGACACGGTGCTCATCACCGCGGCGTTCTGCATGTTCAACCGCTACGTCGAGGGGCTGGGCACGCGGAAGGCCGACGAGCAGGACTACGAGCCGATGGGCCGGCGGCTGCGCGACCAGGGTTACGTTCCGCCGCCGTCGGCCTGAGTGCCCGAATCGACGCCCGAGTTGCGGATCGCCTCGACCTCGATCTCGATCCTCATCCGCGGGTCGGCGAGGCCGACCACCATCATCGTCGCGGCGGGACGCGTCTCGCCGAACGCGGTCCGCAGCGAGGGCCAGGTCTTCGGGAAGTCGGCGGCGTCGGGCAGCAGGTAGCGCACCCGGACGACGTCCCGCAGCGACGAGCCGGCTTCCTTCAGGGCCGCGTCGATGTTCGCGAGGCACCGCTCGGTCTGCGCCACGACGTCACCGGAAATCGTCATCGTCGCGTAGTCGAAGCCGGTCGTGCCCGCGACGAGGATGCGTTCGCCGACGACGACCGCGCGGGAGTATCCGATCTCGCGTTCGAAGGTCGATCCCGAGGAGATGAGGCGGCGGGGTGTGGGAGGCATGGGTGGGAGGGTAGCTGGTGGGCGGAGGGCCCATATCCCGCGGCGACGACGCGCCTGGAGGGCGGGGG
>JBEIUO010000317.1:0-4206 GCA_040374335.1 Phycisphaeraceae bacterium | reverse complement strand
TTGGTACAGGACTTCGCGCAGACGAGCGGGACGACGGCGGGCGACAAGTTCATCCCGGTGTCGAAGGAGATGCTGCGGTCGAACTTCCTCGCGTCGCTGGACATCTTCGCGAACCTGCACCGGTTCGGGGTGTCGCTGCCATCGCTGATGGCGGGCAAGAGCCTGTTCCTCGGCGGCTCGACGAAGCTGGAAACGAATGAGCACGGCGTCCGCACGGGGGATCTGTCCGGCATCGTGACGCCGCTGATCCGCTGGCCGCTGACGCACATCTACCTCCCGGGCTCGGAGATCGCGTTGATGAGCCACTGGCCCTCGAAGATCGAGGCGATGGCCAAGCGATGCCTGCGCGAGGACGTCCGCATGATCAGCGGCATGTGCTCGTGGGGCCTGATCCTCTTCGAGAAGGTGATCGAACTGGCCCGCGCGGAGCGGCCGGATGTCCGCACCATCAAGGATGTGTGGCCGAACTTCACCGTCTTCGTGCACGGGGGCGTGAAGTACGCGCCGTTCGATCCTCGCGTGCGCCAGGCGTACTCGGGCTCGGCGACGGGAAGCGACGTGCCCAACCGCCTGGAGTTGTACCCGGCCTCCGAGGGGTTCATCGCGATCCAGGACACGCGCGGAGACCCGGGCCTTCGTTTGCTCACGGACATCGGGAACTTCATCGAGTTTGTGCCGCTCGAGTCGATCAACGACCCGAACCCGCCCGCGTTTACCTGCGAGACCGTCGAGAAGGGACAGCGGTACGTGGTGGTGCTCTCCACCTGCGCCGGCATGTGGAGGTACGTTCTCGGCGATGTCGTCGAGTTTGACTCCATCCCGGATCGGACCCCCGGCGCGGGAGGTGGCGGCGGCGATGGCCCGTGCCGCCTCCGCATCGTCGGTCGTCACCGTCACTTCGTGAATGCCTTCGGCGAGAACCTGATCGTCGAGCACATCGAGAACGCGGTCGCGCGCGCCGCGGCGGCAACTGGCGTGATCGTCGGCGAGTTCACCGCGGCCCCGGTGTATCCGGGCGACGGGCGGCGGGCAGGACTCGAGCTCGCGATCGAAGCGGGTTCAATGCCCGATCCGGCTGTTTCCGCTTCCTTCGCCGATGCCTTCGACGCCTCGCTCAAGGAGCAGAACGTCGACTACACGACCAAGCGCACAGGCGGCTTCGGGATGGCCTCGCCCACGGTGAGCTGGTTGCCGATCGGGGCCTTCCATCGCTGGATGGAGTCCCGGGGCAAGCTGGGCGGTCAGCACAAGTGCCCGCGGTGCGCCAACTCGCGAGACATCCTGGACCAGGTCCTGATGGCGACACGCAACTGAACGAAATCCGAAGGAATCGGCGATGAACATCGAGACCAAACCCAACCGGAACGGATGCGAACGCCTCGCGGACGCGGCGACATCGCTCCTGGGCCAGTGCGAGCAACTGGTGCGATCGTTGCCCCACGGCGTGTACTCGGGTCCGTCGCGTGTGTTGCCCGGAGGAACGATCGGCAAGCACCTCCGTCATGTGCTGGACCACTACACCGCTGCGCTGGCGGGGCACGCGACCGACCGCGTGGTGGACTATGACCACCGGGAGCGGAACGTGCCGATGGAGACGGACTCGGCTGCCGGGCTCGCGGCGATCAGCGAGCTGTGCGGTGAGCTTTCGCAGGTGCGCGGCCAGTGCGGCGCAACCTCGTTGGTCATCCGCGTGATGATCTCGTCCTCGGGCGAGACGGAAGAGTTGGCAACCACGCTCGGCAGGGAACTCGCGTTCGCGACTCACCACGGCGTCCACCATGTCGCGATGATGCGAGCAATCGCGTGCGAACACGGCGTGCTGTTGAACGAAGACATGGGCAAGGCCCCGTCGACGCTCAACAACGAGGCGGTCTGTGCGGCACGGCACGGATAACCCGAGATGTGCACCGCTTCGCTGATTGAACTCCAGGGAGACACACCCGGCTACCGGCTGGTGTTCAATCGCGACGAACTGCGCGGCCGCGCTCCCGGAGAGGAGCCCCGCTGGCGCGAGTTCGCGGGCACGCGAGCGCTCGCTCCGATCGATCCCGACTCGGGAGGGACGTGGATCGCGGTGAATGAACTGGGCGTGACGCTGGCGGTGACGAACGTGAATCCGCGGCCGGCCCCCGCGCTGCCGCCCGCTTCGGCGCTGAGATCGCGCGGGTCGCTCGTGCCCACGCTGATCTCGAGCACGACCGCGGAAGCGGCGATCGGGGCGATTTCGGATGAGCAGTTGAGCGCGTTCGCGCCCTTCCGGCTGCTGGCGATTGATCTGACGTCTCGCGGCGTGCGGCTGGTCGAAGGAACATGGGACCGAGTGCAATGGCGGGTAGTCGAGCACTCGGCGCCGCCGGTCTGCTTCGCAAGCTCGGGATTGGGAGACGAACGGGTGGCTGGACGGCTCGAACTTTTCCGCGCGTGTGAGGTGCGGACCGACAAGGACCAGGACGCGTTTCACACCCACCGGTGGCCGACCCGGCCCGAGGTGAGCGTGCTGATGAGCAGGGACGATGCCAGGACCGTGTCGATCACGCGCGTTGAGGTTCGGAAGCTGGCCGGATCGCCCGATGTTCAAATGGCGTACAAAGCACTTACCGCCGACGAAGTGGAGGTCTTCGGAGGTGGTTTCGAGCATGCCAATGGAATACGATAAAGGCTCGTTGCGGGGCTCTCGGCCTCGGCGTGGCGGGGAAGCCGTCGCACGAAGCCGACAGACCTGCCTGGCTGACGGGAAGGGGGTCGCCACCCCTCTCGGCACTGACGACGGCGCCCGGGGCGCACGGAGTGCGCGGGTCACGTCTCAACAGACCCACGGAACACGTCGTACGGAAATGCTCAACGTCGCCCTGAGAACAGCCCGACCGGAACCGATTGCTGCGTTGCTCAACCCGGCGACGATGGTGGCCGGACTTTGGGCGCAGCGGGATCTGACGAAGCAGTTCACGGTGCGGTACTTCCTTCTCCGCTACCGGGGGACTCACCTCGGGCTGGTGTGGGCCATGCTCTTCCCGCTGATCATGCTGGGGGTGTACACGTTCATCTTCACGTACGTGTTCAGCGGGCGCTCGCTGGGGGATGAAGAGACGAGGCCGCAGTACGCGGTTTGGCTCTTCTGCGGCATGGCGGTGTTCGGCGTCTTCTCATCGGCGGCCACGCGGGCCTGCGGGCTCGTTCTGGAGAACCCGCAGTACGTGACGAAGGTTGTCTTCCCGCTTGAGGTACTGCCGGTGGCGAACCTGGGTTCGTCGCTGCTGTACGCGGCGTGCGAGTTCGTCCTCGTGATCGCGGGAGTGGCAGTCTTCTCGCACGCGTTTCATTGGCAGGTGGTGCCGGTGCCCGTCGCGATGCTGCCGCTGCTCCTGATGACGATCGGGATCTCGTGGTTTCTGGCGAGTCTCACGGTTTTCGTGCGGGACGTCGCGAACGTGGTGTCGCTGGTTGTCTCGCAGCTGATGTTCTTCCTCACGCCGATCTTCTGGAAGCCGGAGCAACTGCTGACGAAGCTGCCGAACCTCTCGTGGATGATCGAGTGGAATCCGCTGGCCGCGGTCGTAGACAATGTCCGGCGGTGCGTGCTGACGGGCGAGAGCATGCGGTGGGACACGTGGGCGGGCGGCATGATGATCGGCGTGGTGGTCGCGCAGCTGGGCTACGCCTGGTTCGTGAAGAGCAAGCGGGGGTTCGCCGATGTCATCTGACACGCTGACCCCACCGCTGCCCGCGAGCATGATCGAAGCCGCGCCCACGGGAGCGCCCGGCGAAGCGGTGATCCGCGTGCGAGACGCCGGCAAGTGCTACCACGTGTACGACAAACCGGTGGACCGCCTCAAGCAGGCTTTTTTCCGCTGGCACAAGCGGTTCTACCGCGAGTTCTGGGCGTGCCGCAAGGTGTCGTTCGAGATCGCTCGCGGCGAGTCGGTGGGGATTCTTGGCCGCAACGGCGCCGGCAAGAGCACGCTCCTCCAGTTGATCGCGGGCACGCTCACGCCGACCGAGGGCGAGATCGAGGTCCGGGGCCGGGTCGCGGCGATGCTGCAGCTCGGGAGCGGCTTCAACCCGGAGTTCACCGGCCGCGAGAACGTGTACCTTGGCGGATCGATCTTGGGGATCTCTCGCGCGGAGATGGACCAGCGGTTCGATGAGATCGCTTCGTTCGCGGACATCGGCTCGTTCATCGACCAGCCGCTCAAGACCTACTCGAGC
>JBEIUO010000375.1:0-3794 GCA_040374335.1 Phycisphaeraceae bacterium | reverse complement strand
GGTGAACTGGCGGGAGAGTGCCGCGGGTGACGGCGGGGCTTCGATCGTGAGTGTTGCCCGAAGCGGCTGGGGCGCGGCGGTGGGGTTTGCCGGGCGAACGATGGGGACGATCTCGATCGAGGTCACGGTCCATCCTGCTTCGGCGGCGCGAACGGAGTTCAGGAAGTCGCCGAGTTGTCCGAGTGAGAGAGGCTCGAGCGTGAGTGACGCACGCTGGTTCGCCGATGCCGAGTCGAGCGGCGCTGTCGGCGTCAGCGTGCGGAGGATGCTGGGTGCGAGGCGGGCATTCTCGAGAGATGTCGACACGTGGCCCACGAGATCGGCGGGGCCGTTTGTGGGTTGTGAAGTCGCGGGGTTCGTCGATCGGAGGTCGTGTACCCCGGCAAGGTCGGCGGCGATTGCCGCGCTGCGGGTGAGCGAAGCGTCGAGTCGTGCGGCGGCGGTGCGGTAGTGCAGGAGCGAGAGTGTGACGATCGCGATGCCGAAGATGAGGGTGAGGATGATTTTCACGGGCGATCTCCGGATGCCGGGGTCATTCGGAAGGAGATCGTGCGTGCTGAGTCCGAGGCGACCATGGTCGGTTCGTGGAGCGTCCAGCCGGGCGGAGCGGCGAATCGTCGAGAGAACTCATGCGCGTCCGCGGGGACTCGGATCGAGAACCGGATCTGCGTCGGCGTGATCACAAGCGAATCGGTGTGGATCTCGGGGAGATCGGTCGGCCAGGTGTGCAGCAGGGATGCGAGTGCGGTCGCCGCGTCGAAGGGTGGACTTGGGGGATTCGCAGCCGCGGCGATGAGGCGGTCGAGTTCGGAGCGGAGTGTTTCGGGCGTGAGGTTGGCCGCGGTAAGCGAGGCAGTTGTTGCCGCGTCGGCGCTGCGTGCGGCGGTGTTGGCTTGATGAGCGCGGTGTAGGAAGCCCAGTGACAGGACGAGGGCGATGCCTGCGGTGGAGAGCGATGCGATCCGCGCTCGCAGGTCCCGCTGGCTCCGGAGATCATGGGGTTGGTAGGGGCCGGTCTTGAAGTTGAGGAGCGAGAGCGTCTGAGTTCGCACCTCTGGCGGGAGGTTCGCGAGTTCGGGCAGGTCGGGAAGGGTGTCGGGGCGGAGCGTGTGCGCGGCGTGGCCGATCAACTCGCGCGGTGCGGCGCAGGCGAGGGTGCGGTGATCGGGGAGTGGCGCGAATACGGCGAATAGGTCGTCCGCGGGCGATGGAACGAGTTCGAGGAGTTCGTCGAGGGCATCGGTGGCGTCGGCGCGGGCCGAGTGCGTCGGGCCGGGCACAGGGGTGTCGAGCACGGCCCAGTAGAGCGAGGTGCTGGGGAGTGTCTCGGTGGTCATCGCGCGGGCTCTCCGGGTCGCAGGAGCAAGGAGACCGGGGCCGCGGGAGGGCCGAGCGTGATACGCGATGGCTCGATGGCGATGACTTCTCGTCCGCTGATCGTGTCGCCACGGACGACGCTGTGCACGCGGGCCGTGTCGGGATCGAAGAGCGAAGCGCGGAGGTGGGGAATGCCCGCGGGCGACGAATCCGTGTGAATCGCGAGGAGTTGGAGTTTGAGCGGAGGGGCTGCAGGCTGGAGGGCTGGTGCCGGCGGCTCGGCGGCGGGTGCGGGCGATGTCCACAGCGGTGCCGAGAACGCGGCGAGGCTCAGGGGTGCCGGCGCGGGCATTGGCGCTGTGGTAGGTCGCGGTGATTGAGCGGCCGTGACAGGGGAAGGCGACGGAGTACGCAGCGCCCAGAGGAGCGAGGCGATGAGAAGAAGGGTGCAGGCGATGCCGAGGTGCAGGGTCTTGCGGCGTGAGGCCTGAAGCGGCGATTCTGGTGCGCTCATGCTGGCACCTCGACGCCGGAGAGGACGCGGTCGACTTCGCGAGGCGTGGTGGAGCCAGCGGCGATGAGGTCTGCGCCGGCCTGAGCGAGTGTGCGCATGCCGGCGGCGGTTGCCGTGTGTGCGATGACGGGTGCGGGGGAACGCGACGCGATGAGTTCGCGGAGGTGGTCCGTGACGAGGAGGAGCTCGAAGAGGCCGGTGCGACCGAGGAAACCGGTGGACAGGCAGAGGTCGCAGCCATTGCCGCGGCAGGGCTGGTGCAGTGTGCGGACGAGGCGTTGGGCGAGGACGGCGGTGAGGGATGTGCTGACGAGGTAGGGTTCGACGGCGAGGTCGAGGAGGCGAGCGACGGCGCTGGGCGCGTCGGCGGTGTGGAGGGTGGAGAGGACGAGGTGGCCGGTGAGGCTGGCTTGCACGGCGATGCGGGCGGTTTCTTCGTCACGGATCTCGCCGATCATGATGACGTCGGGGTCTTGGCGGAGGATGTGGCGGAGGCCGGAGGCGAATGTGACGCCGCGCTTGGGGTTGAGCTGGGTCTGGCTGATGGCGAAGCCCGCGGTCGCGAGGTCGTACTCGACGGGGTCCTCGATGGTCATGATGTTGAACTCGCACCCGCGGGAAGGGTCGGCGGTGGAGCGGGAGAGTTGGGCGAGCGCCGCGTAGAGGGTGGTGCTCTTGCCGGAGCCGGTGGGGCCGGAGACGAGGATGATGCCGCTGTCGCGGGCGATCTGCGTACGAAAGGACTCGTCGATTGGCAGGGGCATGCCGAGCGCGGCGAAACTGAGTTCGTGCGGCGAGTTGGCGGAGTCGAGGAGGCGGATCACGACGCGTTCGCCGTAGGTCGTGGGGAGCGTGGAGACGCGAAGGTCGACGCGGCGGGACTCGAGCGTGACGGTCGTTCGGCCGTCCTGCGGGGCGCGTTGCTCGGCGACGTCGAGCCCGGAGATCACCTTGATGCGACTGGTGACCGCGGGCGCTGCGGCGGTGGGAAGCTCGCGGAAGGTGTGGAGTACGCCGTCGAGGCGGTATCGGATGAGGAGTCGATCGCTGAGTGGCTGGATGTGGATGTCGCTCGCGCGGTGCTGAACGGCCTGGAAGAGCAGCAGGTCGACGAGGCGGACGGCGGGGGCCTTGCCGGTTGTGGAGAGGATGTCGGAGTTCTGTAGAATCGCCTCGATCTCGTGCTGCGGGTCGGTCTGCGGAGCGTCGAGCGTGAGGGCGGCGACGGCGTCGTGGGCGGGGTTGGCGTAGGCGTGGTCGATGAGTGCCGCGAGTGTCGTGGCG
This sequence comes from Phycisphaeraceae bacterium, assembly GCA_040374335.1. Classification (GTDB taxonomy): domain Bacteria; phylum Planctomycetota; class Phycisphaerae; order Phycisphaerales; family UBA1924; genus JBEIUO01. The sequence goes on along the minus strand of JBEIUO010000375.1, from coordinate 679 downwards.
GAGACGCGGGTGCAGTGGGTCTCGGGGACGCGGAGGGCGGTGCGGGTGTTCCAGATCGCGGCGGGAGGCGTGCGATCGGTGACGAGGAGTTGCTCGGTTGAGTCGGAGCGGCCCGCGCTGAGGATGAGGTGACGTCGCGCGTAGTCGCGGGGTATCGCGGCGAGAAACTCGCGCGAGGGCGGCGGGTGGGGGAGCGGAGAAGTGGGGAGCGGCGTCGTCACTTGATGATCTGAGGTTGCACGTCGGGGAAGTCGTCGTCGACATTCATGACATCGCGTGCGGACTGCGACAGGTACTTGAGGTCCTCGAACGAGTGGTGGCGGAGAACGTTCGGGCGGATGAAGACGAAGAAGCGGGTGCGGGTGTCGGCGCGGCTCTGGTTCTTGAACAGGTTGCCCAGGAGCGGGATCGCGCCCAGCCCGGGGATCCTGCTCTCGCCCTTCGAATCGCTGATGAGCTCGAGCCCACCGACCACGACGGTGTGGCCGTCGGGGATCGTGGCGACGCTGTCGACGGAGTTCTCTTGTTTGGGCGGCGGGAGCCCGGCGGACGTCGCGGCACCGACGAAGCTGGAGAGCTTGATGGAGTAGGTGAGCACGAGGTGGTCACCCCGTGCGATCTGTGGCTTGACGGAGATCGTGGTACCGGCGGACTCTGCGCCGCCGTAGCTGAAGGTGGT
>JBEIUO010000099.1:0-7183 GCA_040374335.1 Phycisphaeraceae bacterium | reverse complement strand
GGTCCCACGCCGAAGCCGTCGAGGCAGACCCGGTCCTCAAGATCAAGGCGCCCTACCTGAACCCGGTGGGCTTTGTCGTGCGCGCGGCGGTCTACCTCGGGCTCTGGATTGCCATCGCCCACTTCTACCGCAAGAACAGCATCGCGCAGGACGAGACCGGCGATAAGGCCATCAACTTCAAGCTGCGCTGGTGGGCGCCGCTCTCGACGCTCGCCTTCGCGCTCACGATCAGCTTCGCGGCCTTCGACTGGTCGATGAGCACCGACCCGCACTGGTTCAGCACCATCTTCGGAGTCGTGAACTTCGCGGGCGGCATGATGTCCTTCTTCGCGGCGCTCGCCCTGATTTGCCTCTGGTACACGAAGAACGGCGCGCTGACGCGCACGCTCACGGTCGACAACTTCCACGACGTCGGCAAGCTCATGTGGGGCTTCATGATCTTCTGGACCTACACGAGCTTCAGCCAGTACTTCCTCATCTGGTACGGCAACATCCCCGAAGAGACCGTGTGGTACCAGATCCGCCAGCAGGGCGGTTGGATGGGGCCCTTCATGCTCTTGATATTCGGGCACTTCATCGCGCCCTTCTGGCTGCTGATGAGCCGACACATGAAGCGCAACCGCACAGTGCTGGCCGCCGGGGCGACGTGGCTCTTGGCCATGCACTACCTCGACCACTACGTCATGGTGATGCCGAACTTGCATCACCACTTCGCGTTCCACTGGCTCGACATCACCTGCCTGATGGCCGTTGGCGGCCTCGCGCTGGGCGCCTGGGCCCGCCGCTCGTCCCAGGCCAACATCGTGCCGGTCAAGGACCCGCAGCTCAACGCCTCGATGGAGTACGAGAATGCAGTCTGAGAACCACGACAGCGGCGAGCACGACACGACGCTTGAGCCCGACGCCGACATCAAGGCGGGGCCTGTCTTCGCCTGGGGCATCGCGATGTTCGGCGCGGTCATCGTGTCGATCGTGCTGCTGACGGGCTACTTCTGGATGCACCAGCGCGAGGCGATGACGGCCAAGCAGGGCGAGGCGTCGAAGTATGGCAACACGCTGAAGACGCTCCGCGCCTCAGAGAAAGCTGCGTTGGAGAAGGGCGCGATGCCCATCGAGAAGGCGATGGAGAGCATCGTCCGCGAGGGGCTCTAAGGTTCAATGCGCGCTCTGCTCCCCATCCTCGGTCTGTGGCTCGTGACCCTCGGCGCAACGCCGAGCGCGCGCGCGCAGAACCCGGTCATGCCGGTCGAGCTGGAGGGCACGGAGATCACCGAGCATCTGGGCGCGAAGCTCCCGCTCGACCTCCACTTCACGGACGAGAACTCGAACGACGTCACCCTGCGTGACTACTTTCACGCCGGGCGGCCGGTCATCCTCACGCTCAACTACTACGAGTGCCCGATGCTCTGCAGCATGGTGCTCGACGGCCTGATCAAGGGCCTGAGCGCGCTGGCTTGGAGCCCGGGCGTCGAGTTCGACATCGTGACGGTGAGCATCAACCACCGGGAGGGGCCAGCGCTCGCGTCCGCCAAAAAGAAGACGCACCTCGAGGCGCTCGGCAAGCCGACGGCAGAGAAGGGTTGGCACTTCCTGACGGGCAGCGCGGAGAACATCAAGACCTTGGCCGATACGGTCGGCTTTGGTTACCGCTGGGACCCCACACAGATGCAGTACGCGCACGGCGCCGGCATCATGCTCATCAGCCCGGAGGGCGTGGTGAGTCGCTACCTCTACGGCATCAGCTACCCCGAAGATACTCTGCGGCTCGCGCTCACGGAGACGAGCCAAGGCAAGCTCGGCTCAGTCGTCGATAAGTTCATCCTGTATTGCTTTCACTACGTCCCGTCGTCACGGCGGTACGAGTTCTACATCTGGGGTGCGATGCGCCTCGGCGGCGTGCTGACCATGATCGCGGTGGGCACGATGCTCGCCGTGTTCTGGCGGCTCGAGCGCCGTGGCGGCGCTCACCTCCCGGACAACGTCGCTCCCCCCACGGACGCAGTCACACGCGCTTGAAAGCGCGCGGAGAAGAGTAGAGATGGATACCCCCAACGGTTACTGGATGCCCCCTGCGGCGTCGACGGTGGCGCAGTCGGTCGATGACCTCTACTTCGTCATCTTCTGGCTGTGCGTGGTCTTCTTCTTCATCGTCACGGGCGGCGTCGTGTACTTCGCGTACAAGTACCGTCGGAAGCACCCGGACCAGCTCGCGACGCAGCAGATCGGCCACAACACGCTGCTCGAGGCCACATGGACGATCATCCCGGCCATCTTGGTCATTTGGATCTTCGTCCTCGGCTTCCGGGTCTACATGGACCTCATCGTCGCACCCGGAGACTCGCTCGAGTACCAGGTCACGGCCAAGCAGTGGGCCTGGGACTTCCGCGACCCCGATGGCTGCTCAGTGCCGGGCGAGCTGCACGTGCCTGCGGGACGCCCCGTCAAGCTCACCATGCGGTCGGACGACGTCATTCACTCGTTCTACATCGCGGATTTCCGCGTCAAGCAGGACGTCCTGCCCGGCCGGTATTCGTCCGTGTGGTTCCAGGCGGATAAGCCCGGGACGCACAACATCCAGTGCACCGAGTACTGCGGAACGAGCCACTCGAATATGTTCGCCAAGGTCGTGGTGCACACGCCCGAGGAGTTCGCGAACCGCGCCCAGACCTTCTGCAAGGTCACGGTCGGCAAGGAGCACGGCGAGAAGCTCTACAATAATCAGTGCGCCGCGTGCCACACCATCGACGGCAACCGGCTCGTCGGCCCGTCGTTCAAGGGCATCTGGGGTCGCGAAGGCAAGATGTCCGACGGCTCGAAGGTCATCGTCGACGAAAACTACATCGTCGAGTCCATTCGCATCCCGACCGCGAAGGTCGTCGAGGGCTACCCGCCGGCGATGCCCGCGTTCCCGACGCTGACGAACGACGATATCGCCTCCATCATCGAATACATGAAGACCCTCAAGTAAGGGGACACGCCAAATGAACGATCACGCCGCACACGCGCACGACGACGCCCACGACGTGCCCTTCCTCGAGGACGGCAAGGGCTGGAAGTCCTGGCTGTTCACGCTCGACCACAAGCGCATTGGGGTCATGTACCTCTGGTCCGTGCTCATCGCTTTCGCAGCGGGCGGCGTCTTCGCGCTTCTCCTGCGGCTCGAGCTCATGGCCCCCGGCAAGCAGTACATCGAGGCGGACACCTACAACCGCTTCTTCACGCTGCACGGCGCGATCATGGTCTTCTTGTTCATCATCCCGGCGATTCCGTCGGCGATGGGCAACTTCGTGCTGCCGCTCATGCTCGGGGCGAAGGACGTCGCCTTCCCGCGCCTGAACCTGCTGAGCTTCTGGATTTACGGCATCGGCAGCATCATGGCTCTGTCGTCCATCGTCTTCGGCGGCGTCGAGACCGGTTGGACCTTCTACACGCCGTACTCGACGAACACGAGCGGCGCCGTGGTCATGATGACCCTGTCCGTCTTCGTGCTCGGCTTCTCGTCGATCCTCACTGGTCTGAACTTCATCGTCACGATCCACAAGATGCGGGCGCCCGGCATGTCCTTCTTCCGGATGCCGCTGTTCGTGTGGGCGACCTACGCCACATCGATCCTGCAGGTGATGGCGACACCGGTCCTCGGGATCACGCTGCTCCTCCTCGTCGCGGAGCGCACGCTGGGCATCGGCATCTTCGACCCCGCGCTCGGCGGCGACCCGGTGCTCTACCAGCACTTCTTCTGGTTCTACAGCCACCCTGCCGTCTACATCATGATCCTGCCGGGCATGGGCGTGATCTCGGAGATCATCACGGTCTTCTCACGCAAGACCATCTTCGGGTATCGCGCCATCGCTTACTCGTCGCTCGGCATCGCGATCATCAGCTTCTTGGTCTGGGGCCACCACATGTTCCTGTCGGGCCAGTCGGCCTACGCGGGCATGGTGTTCAGCTTCCTGACCTTCCTGGTGGCGATCCCCTCGGCCATCAAGGTCTTCAACTGGACGGCCACGCTCTACAAGGGCTCGATCAGCTTCGACGCCCCCATGATGTGGACGCTGTCGTTCATGGTGCTGTTCACCATCGGCGGTCTCACGGGCCTCTTCTTGGGCGCGCTCGGCGTGGACGTGCACTTGCACGACACCTACTTCGTCGTGGCCCACTTCCACTACGTGATGATGGGCGGCACGGTGATCGCCTTCTACGCGGGCCTGCACTACTGGTGGCCGAAGATGTTCGGTGTGATGTACCGCGAGGGGCCGGCGAAGTTCTCGGCCATCATCGTGTTCATCGGCTTCAACGCGACCTTCTTCACGCAGTTCGTGCTGGGCACGCGCGGGATGCCTCGCCGGTACTACAACTACTTGGACCAGTACCAGCCGCTGCACCAGTTCTCGACCTTCGGCTCGTGGATCATTGGCCTTGGGTTCATCGTCATGACCGTGAACCTGCTCGCCTCGTTCAAGCAGAAGGTCAAGGCACCGGCGAACCCTTGGGGTGCCCGCACGCTGGAGTGGTCGATCCCGTCGCCGCCGATCACCCACAACTTCCACAAGACCCCCGTGGTGACCGAGGGGCCCTATGACTTCCCGGTCGAGGGTCAGGCCGCGTCGGGCGCAGAAGGGAAGCACGCATGAACACCGGCATCGTTCGGCGCCAGCACGCGCACCACTTCGCCACAGCCGACCAGGAGTTCTCGGCCTCGAAGCTCGGGATGTGGCTCTTCCTTGTGACCGAGGTGCTGCTCTTCGGCGGTCTCTTCGTGGGCTACGCCTACGGCAAGAGCGTCTACCCGGAGATGTGGCACGAGGCGTCCAAGCACCTCGACTGGAAGCTCGGCGCGCTCAACACGCTCTTCCTGATCACCAGCTCGTTCACGATGGTCATGGCCGTCAACGCCGCCCAGCGCAACAAGGCGGGCGAAATGAACGGCAAGATGGTCGGCTACCTCATCGCCACCATCGCTCTGGCGGGGTGCTTCCTTGTGGTCAAGTACTTCGAGTACAGCCACAAGTTCCACGATGGGATGCTGCCGGGCATCTACTACACGTACTCGGGCGTCCAGAACGCGAACGCGCACTACTTCTTCGGGCTCTACTTCCTCATGACGGGCCTGCACGGTTTCCACGTCGTGGTGGGCATGATCCTGTTGGGCTGGGTGCTCGTCCGTGCGACGAAGGGTCACTTCTACAGCGAGTACTACACGCCGGTTGAGGTCGGTGGCCTTTACTGGCACTTGGTCGACCTGATCTGGATCTACCTGTTCCCCTTGCTCTACTTGGTGGGCTGAGGAGCGCGCCGATGTCAAACGAGAACCACTCCGCTCACTCTGAGGGGCATCATGGGCACTTCGTTGTGCCCGCGGCCGCCTATGTCGCCGTCTTCATCGCGCTGCTGGTCCTGACGGTCGTCACCGTCGCGGTCGCGCAGGTGGACTTGGGACCCGCGAACCTGCCGGTCGCGATGCTTGTCGCGACGATGAAGGCGAGCCTTGTGGCTCTGATCTTCATGCAGCTGAAGTACGACGACAAGCTCAACGGCCTGGTGTTCATCTTCGGCCTGATCTTCTTGTCGCTGTTCTTCTTGTTCACGCTGCTCGATGTCTTCAGCCGCGAGTACATCGACCCGAAGTACGGCAACCACACGATCGCCGCTGAGCAGCTTCGCGCGATGCAGAACAAGGCGGCCGACAAGGCGGGCGTGAACACGCCGGTCAAGCCGGGCGGCTACACGGCCGACATGCCGGCCAAGGACGAGTGGCAGCCGCCGCCGCCGCCCCCGACGACCCCGGATGCGGGCTTGGTCGATGGCGGTGCGCCTGCAGAGGGCAGCGTACCCGGGAGCGAGCCCGGCTCTGTTCCGGGCAGCGAGGCTCCGGCCGAGGCCGCTCCGGCCGGCAGCGCCGCGCCCGAGAGCGCGCCCCGCTGAACCTGCTCACTGGACGTTGACCCGCGTGGGTGAGCAACGCCAGCCGCTCGTTCTCCTCGTTACTCCGGACAGCGCTGTCCGGGGTAGCTTGTGCACTCTCCTGCCCCTGGGCGGCTGGCGGGTGCGCGACGTCTCCACGTGCGCGCTCGCGTCGCACAACCTGAAGGCGGGCCTCCCCGAGGTCCTCCTCATCGACCAGAAGTTGCCGGATGGCGACGTCCTCGACGTCGTCCGTTCGCTCAGAGCGCGCTCGGGACATCAGCGGGTGCGGGTCGGGGTGCTCGTCGAGGCCATCGACCGGGAGACGGCGGTCAGCTACGTGCGGGCCGGCATCGACCTCTTCTTCGCGAAGCCGTTGGCGTTGATCGAGGTCGCGGCGCGCTTGGCCGAGCGGACACCCGGCGTCACGCCGCTGACCGCGCCGAGCCGCGCAGACGACCCGCTCGCGCGGGGTTCAGTCGTGATTGTGTCGCCGTCGCTGAACGTCAAGGACGTCGCCGAGAAGGCCATCGGAGATGAGTTCGATGTCGTCCTCTTCGACGGTGCGCGCGGCATCGACGCGTCGACGCGCGGTGGTGCCGTCTGCATGATCGTCGACGAGGCCGCGCCGGGTGGGCTTGAAGCGGCTTCAACCTGGAGGGCCATCTTCGGTGACGCGCCGATGTACGCCCTGACCTCCCGGGGGAATGAGGCTCAAGCGGGGTTCGTCGATGTCGTGAATAAGCCGCTGCGGGATGCGGCGCTGCAGGCCTGCGCTCGTGAGTCCACGGACCGCGTCCGCGTCGCCGTGTTTCCGATGCAAGGCGGCATCGTTACACGGATTCGGGATGGTTGGCACAAGCAGGACGACGACGCCTTCGCGCTTATCATCGCTGACCTTGAGCGGCTCGCCCGGCAAGTCAAAGACACCGGCCGCAAGTGGCTCTGTATCGACGGCAAGCATCTGGGCTCGACCGACCATCTCGAGCGGACGAAACAGCTCGTCACCGCCGCGACGTTGGAACCGCTTCACGTGGGTTTCGTGACGAACCACAGCGACCCGGCGTTCTTGTCCCGGCTCACCGGAGTGTCCCAGACGTATATTCATAGCTCGAGCGCGCTGTTCATCAAGACCGCGCAGGAGCTCGTGTAGCGGGGCCGTTAATCGAGACCGAGCCCTTGGAGCGGGTTCTCCGACTTGGCGGGTGTCTTCTTCACCGGCCCGCCCTTCTTGCCCGTCTTGGGCGGTGGGGTCGTCGCTGGCGCTTCGGTCGCGGGCGGT
>JBEIUO010000846.1:0-1080 GCA_040374335.1 Phycisphaeraceae bacterium | reverse complement strand
CGGCGGTGTGCGCGGGGAACGTGGAGACGAGTCAGCGTGTGGTGGACACGATGATCAAGGCGCTGGGGATCGCGGCGTGCAGCCAGGGGACGATGAACAACGTGATCTTCGGGAACGACCGGTTCGGGTATTACGAGACGGTGTGCGGGGGCGAGGGTGCGGGGCCGGGGTGGCGGGGTGAGAGCGCGGTACACACGCACATGACGAACACACGGATCACGGACCCGGAGGTTCTGGAGCGGCGGTATCCGGTGAGGTTGCACCGCTTCGCAATCCGTGCGGGGTCTGGCGGCGGGGGCGTGTATCGTGGGGGCGATGGCGTGATCCGGGAGTACGAGTTCCTGGAAGCGGTGACGCTTTCGCTGTTGTGTCAGCACCGCGAGTCGGGGCCGTTTGGAGCGGAGGGCGGAGGGGATGGGAAGCCCGGTGGGCAGCGGTTGCTGACGCCGGGAGCGACGGTGCGGGAGGTTCCGGGGGTGATGCGGGCGAACCTGCCGGCACGGAGCTTTCTGCTCCTGGAGACGCCGGGCGGGGGCGGGTGGGGTCGCGGCTGAGCGGCGACCTGTATGCTGTGCGGATGCGGATCCTTATTGTGCTGGTGGTGTTCCTGACGGGTTGCGCGGCGGCGGAACCGGCGCGGCGCCCGAACATCGTGTTCATCATGGCGGACGATCATGCCGCGCACGCGGTGTCGTGCTATGGGAGCAAGATCAATCGGACGCCGAACCTGGATCGGTTGGCGGCGGAGGGGATGCGGTTCACGTCGGCGTTGTGCACGAACGCGATTTGCACACCGGCGAGGGCGACGCTGTTGACGGGGCAGTACTCGCACATGAACGGGGTGCGGGACAACTCGGGGGTGTTGCCTCGGGAGACGTACCACGTGGCGAGGGCGCTGGGGGCGCACGGGTATCAGACGGCGATGATCGGGAAGTGGCATCTGAATCGGTTGCCGGACGGCTTTGACCACTGGGAGGTGCTGCCGGGGCAGGGTGAGTACCACGACCCGGAGTTCGTCACGGTGAATGGGAAGGCGAGGGTGAAGGGGTATGTGACGGACATCACGATGGACAAGAGCAT
>JBEIUO010000637.1:0-2473 GCA_040374335.1 Phycisphaeraceae bacterium | reverse complement strand
CCGGCAGAGTGGTCGGTCCGCGGCTTCGAAGCCGAGTTCGAAAAGGTCCGATCGATGGACGGGGTCGTGCCCTTTGCAATCGTGCTTGCATCAGGACCTGACGCAGGCAAGGCCATCGGCCGCACGACCTACATGGACATCCGCACCGAGCACCGGGGAGTGGAGATCGGCCGCACCTGGATCGCCCGCGCGTACCACGGCACGAGAGTGAATCCCGAGGCCAAGTACCTCATGCTCCGCCACGCCTTCGAGAGTCTCTCCCCCACCGCGATCCGCGTGCAGTTCACCACCAGTGGCACGAACCTGCACAGTCAGACCGCCATCGCCAAGCTCGGCGCTGTGAAGGAGGGCGTCCTTCGCAAGGCCAGAATCATGCCGCCCGCACTGGATCGCACCGAACCAGCAGTTCGCGATGGGGTGTACTACAGCATCATCGACGATGAATGGCCAGCCGCACGCACTCGCCTTGAGCAACGCCTGCACGCGATGGCCTGATCACGATAGATCTTGCTTGAGGGCCAGAGCGGCCTCACTTCGAAGCCTGCGCCGGCGTGTTCTTCTCGTTCATCCGCTTGAGCGACTGCATGAGGAACTCCACATCCGTGAACGGGTCGCCGCCCGTCCTCTTCCAGTGCACGCGGCCGTTCACATCGATGAGAATAGTCGAATGGAGTTCCAGATCCTCGAAATCGTCGTACGACGTAAACCGACGCGCATTCTCGTGCTCATGGTCAGACAGCAGCTTCACCCCAAGCTTGCCCAGCTTCTCTGACTCCTTGTTCTTCGCCGGCGCAGTGCTGCTCACAGCCAACACCACCGCGTTCGCGCTCTCAAACTCCGCCGCCTTCTCGTCAATCGCCACCAACTGCGCCACACAGTGCGGGCACGTGTCCCCGAGATAGAACACCAGCACCACGTTCTTCCCCTTGTAGTCCTCCAGCCGCACCGTCTTCCCCTCCGCATCCAAACACTCCAGCCGCGGCGAGGCAAACGGCGCCCACTCCAGCGGCCCGATCGACGCCTGCGCATCCACGCTGTACACCCGCTCCTTCGCCGGCACCTCCGCGATCGGCTCCGCACCAAGCCCGAGCGCCTCCACCTCGGCCTTCCACCTCAGCCCCGCATCCGCCCCCGACCACACGTACGCAAGCCTCCCCGCGTACTCCTTCGCCTTCTCCATCTCTCCGAGCGCGTGGTGCGACAACGCCAGCCCAGCCAGCGAGAACGCGTCGTTGCGCTCCTGCTCCAGCGCCCGTCCATACGCCACCACCGCGAGCTTGTGGTCCCCGCTCCGCCGATACACATCGCCGAGCAACCGATTCGCCGGCCACGCCTCGGCAGGCGGGTCGTTGTTGTACCGCCCCGCATCCCGCTGCCGCTTCTCGATCGCCGCCGCCGCCGCGAGCAGGCTCGTCGCGTCGATCACATTCCCCTCCGCCTCACACACCAACCCCTCCGCCACCTTCTCCGCCATCTCCACCGTCTCCGCAATCATGATCCCCATCGTCGCATCCAGCGCCATCACCTCCGCCGGAACCGAGGCCGCCTGCTCCTTCAACAACACCTTCAGGTCCCCGAGCCTCGCCCTCGCATCCACCGCACGCCCCAACCCCGCGTACGCGATCGTCTCCGCATACGCCCGCAGCGCCTTCCCGGCCGCATCATCCCGCCACGCAACCGTCCCCTCCGCCAAAATCGCATCCCACCGCTCAAACTTGATCAACGCACGCACCTGCGCCGCCATCCCCTGATCCGCCGTGCTGTACCCCCCCTCCGCATTCCGCTGCGGATCCAACGGCGCGGCAAGCAAATCCCTCGACCCGCGCAGCGACGCCTCCGCCATCCCCAACTGCTCCTGGATGTAGCACAAGTAGTTCCGGTTGTGCGCATAGTTCCACGTCTCAAACGGCAACGCCAACCGCTCATTCATGTACCGCAGCTCAACCCGCGTCGCCGCATCCATCGACAACGCCGCCTCGTGCCACATCCCCAGCTTCGAGTAGTTGTGCCCCGGCATGTGGTTCGAGTGCCCGATCCCCGGCGCAACCCGCCCGTACTCCACGCAGCTCGCAATCGCCTGCTCCGCCAGCTTGCCGTCCCAGTTGTGAATCCTCGTGTGGTGCGCACCCGGATGATCCGGCAACGCCTTCAGCACCTCCCGCACCACCAACTCCGTCCCCAGTTGATTACCCGCCTCGATCGAGAACATCGCAAACAGCACCCGCGCCTCCTGGTCCTCCGGGTACTTGAGCACCAACTCCTGCAGCTTCGCCGTCAGCGTCTTCACGCGCTCGGGCATCTCCGCCCTCATCGCCTCGTCCCACGCCTCGATGTACAGCCGCTCCCGCTCCGGCAGCCCGCCCTTGCGCTTCACCGCCTCCTTCAAGAAGTCCTTGTACCGCTGAATCTCCGGAAACTCCCCCAACCCCGTCGACCAGCTCAGCCCCGTCCGCGCCAGCCCCCAGTACGCCAT
>JBEIUO010000564.1:0-2777 GCA_040374335.1 Phycisphaeraceae bacterium | reverse complement strand
GACACTAGGCATTAGGAAAGAGGAAGGGGGAAGGGGAGAGAGCGAGGGGGGGTTCGTCAGTCGTCTTCGTCGTCTAGTCCGAGGGCCCCGGTTACCAGTTCGCGGGGGGTGAGGCCGAGGTGCTGCGTGCAGGCGTGTTCTTGGGGTTGCTCGCGGCAGGCGCGGGCGAAGGCGAAGAACTCTTTGGGGCGGTGCGTCAACTCGGAGCGGACGATGAACTGGGAGAGGTGGTAGGAGAGTTCCTGGATGTCGTCGTCGGGGCAATGAAAGCCAGCACCGGAGAGGAACTCGTCGATGTCGCGGTTGCTCCATGCCGCGCGTTGGCGGTCCATCATTTCCTGGTTGAGTCTGAAGTTGGGGATGCCGACGACGCGTTCCTCCATCATCTGGGTGAAGCCTTCTTCGACCCAGATCGGGAGGTTCATGCCGCGGAGGGCGTGGTGGGTGAGTTCGTGGGCGATGGTCTGCTCGCACTGATGGCGGCCGGAGGCGTTGACGGCGACGAGGGAGAGCGCGTCGGTGCCTTCGTGGAGGTACATCCCGCCGGAGGTTGCGAACTCGCCCTCGTCGGGGAGGTAGCTGCTGACGAGGGTGAGGTAGGAGTCGAGCGGCGCGATGAGGCAGAGGGCGATGGGTGGGATGGATTCTTTGCCGCGGATGACGGCGAGATCGCGGGTGAGGACTTCGTAGGCGTGTTCGGCGGTGTGGGCGGCGGCTTGTGCGACGGAACCGGCGAGGGGCGCGATGCCTTCGACGTTCTGCGATCTCCATCGGCGGTGGTCTTCGGCGAGGGAGTCGCGGAGTTCGTCGAGCCAGACGGCGGCGACTGCGCGCCGCCAGTGGTCGGGCGGGTGCTTTGCGGACTGTCGCGAGATCCAGGCGTTCGCGGTGGCCCAATCGACGCGAGGGAGGCCTTCGGGGGAGTGCCAGAGGTGGGAGGCGTTGGCGCGATCGATCTCGGGAAGCCCGACGGGCGCAGCGAGCGCGCGAGGCTTTCCGGACAGGAGTTTGCGGAGGTAGTCGAACATGGGGGCGATGGTAACACGGGGAGGCCATAGGCAATAGGCCTTAGGCCTTAGGCCATAGGGAAGAGGGAAGAGGAGGAGTTCGGGGGTGTGGAGTGGCGCATTTCGTCCACGAAAAAGGGCGGTCCGGGGGGACCGCCCTGAGGGGGGAGTTGTGTTTCGAGCGGGCCGCGTTACTTGATGACGAGCATTTCGCGGTAGGTGGGCAGGGGCCAGAGGTCGTGGGAGATGCGGCTCTCGAGGTCGTCGGCGATGGTGCGGAGTTCGCTCATGGCCGGGCGGACCTTGTCGCGGATGAAGCGGGCGTGGGCGATGACGTCGCCGCCTTCGTGGTTGAGGGCGGTTTCGAGGGTCTTCATCGCGGCGCGGAGGGTGACGACGAGGGAGGCGAAGCCTTCGAGGTTTTCACGGACGTCGGATGCATCGACATCGGCGGCCTCGGTGGCGGCGACGGCCTCGGCGAGTTCGGTCTGCTGGCGGATTGCCGCGGGGAGGATGTAGGTCTTGGCCATGAGGAGGGCGGTTTCGCCTTCGATGGTGACCTGCTTGTTGTACTTCTCGAGGAAGATGTGTTCGCGGCTTTCGACTTCGGCCTTGGTGAGGACGCCGTACTTCTTGAAGAGGTCGATGTTCTTCTTGTTGCCGATGACTTCGAGGGCGGAGACGGATTCGCGGTGGTTGGGGAGGCCGCGCTTCTTGGCTTCCTCGTGCCATTCCTTGGTGTAGCCGTCGCCGTCGAAGAGGACTCGCTTGTGCTGCTTGATGATCTTCTGGAGGAGGGAGCGGACGGCCTTGAGGAGTTTCTCCTCGGTGGACTTGGCGCCGAGTTCCTTCTCGAGTTCGTTGGCGACGTAGTCGAGGCTTTCGGTGACGATGGTGTTGAGGACGGTGGCGGGCCAACCGGCGGCCTGGGAGGAGCCGACGGCGCGGAACTCGAACTTGTTGCCGGTGAAGGCGAAGGGGCTGGTGCGGTTGCGGTCGCCGGAGTGACGGGGGATCTGGGGGAGCGAGGAGGCGCCGAGGTCGAGCTTGCCGCCCTTGAGGGTGCTCTTGGGGGTGCCGGCCTCGAGCTGGTTGATGATGTCGGTGAGCATGTCACCGAGGAAGATGGAGATGATGGCGGGCGGGGCTTCGTTGGCGCCGAGGCGGTGGTCGTTGGAGGCGCTGGCGACGGAGGCGCGGAGGAGGTCGCCGTGGAGGTCGACGGCGCGCATCACCGCGCAGAGCACGGTGAGGAAGAGCATGTTGGTGTGGGTGTTGTCGCGCGGGTCGAGGAGGTTGACGCCGGTGTTGGTGGCGATGGACCAGTTGAGGTGCTTGCCGGAGCCGTTGATGCCGGAGAAGGGCTTCTCGTGAAGGATGCAGGCGAGGCCGTGACGGGTGGCGACCTTGCGGAGGCACTCCATGACGAGCATCTGGTGGTCGCAGGCGATGTTGGCGGACTCGAAGAGGGGGGCGAGCTCGAACTGGCAGGGGGCGACTTCGTTGTGGCGGGTCTTGACCGGGACGCCGAGGCGGTAGAGCTCGCGCTCGGCTTCGCTCATGAAGGCGAGGACGCGGGCGGGGATGGAGCCGAAGTAGTGGTCTTCGAGCTGCTGGCCCTTGGGGGGGCGATTACCGAAGAGGGTGCGGTCGCAGGTGACGAGGTCGGGGCGGGAGTAGTAGTGCTCGCGCTCGATCAGGAAGTACTCCTGCTCGCAGCCGAGGGTGGCCATGACGCGGGTGACGCCGGCGTCTTCGCCGAAGATCTTG
>JBEIUO010000224.1:0-5181 GCA_040374335.1 Phycisphaeraceae bacterium | reverse complement strand
GGCCACGTGGTTTTTGTGTCGATGGGCTACTGGGGCGGGTTGGTTGACGTGGCGGTGGTCGTGGGTGGGTGGGGGGCCGCGACCGGGGGGGTCTACACCGGGGGGGCGGAAGGTGAGGACACAGGTTGTGGTGGGGCGTCCGGAGTCCGGGTCCGTGAGATTGGCTCCCCAGAGCGCGGCGGAGCCGGGTGGGAGGGATCGGATGTCGGAGAAGGGGGTGGAGTGACCGAAGCCAAAGCGGATCCACTCGGCGAGGGAGGAGGACTCGATGGTGGGGGGGGCGGCACCCGAGGTCGGGCGCGGCGAGGTGGTGGAGGCGACGGAGCGGGGCGGGCGAGCTGGCGAATGCGACAAGGTTTGTGCCGGAGTGCCCGAAGAGTTCGAGGGTGTAGAGGGGCTTTTCGCCCATGGAATCGCGGGCGAGGATGAGTTCACCGGAGCGGTGGTCGAAGATGCCGAGGGCGAACATTCCGTCGAGGCGGTCGAGGATTTCGTGCTTCCAGAGGAGCCAGCCTTGGAGGATGACCTCGGTGTCGCTGTGGTTGGAGGTGAAGTGTGCCCCGGCGGCCTGGAGTTCGGCGCGGAGGGTGCGGTGGTTGTAGATGCAGCCGTTGAAGATCAGGCTGAGGGTCGGGTGTGGGTGCCCTAGGGACATGGGCTGGGCACCGCCCGCGAGGTCCAGGATGCTCAGACGTCGGTGGAGGAGGGTGACGTGGCGGTGAGTCTATCGGCGCGACGGACGGAGGCGGAGAGGCGGCCGTTGCCGTCGGGGCCGCGGTGACGGATGCCGTCGTCGAGGAGGTCGAGCCAGCGCGCGGGGGTGTGGAGTTCCTGGCCCGGGGTGCCGGGTGGACAGTGGCGGTGGTGGCCCGCGTTGCCGCACTTGGTGGAGTAGCGGTGTGGCGTGGGCGCGGGATCCCATGGGGGTCTTTGGCGGGCGGGGGGGGGGGGGCCTTGGCGGGGCCGACGATGTCGGCGGCGGACTTGCGGCCGGCGTGACGCTCCTGGCGGAGCATCCACATGGTGTGGAGGGTGCGGGAGAGGAGGAGGCCGACGGCGAAACCGACCCCGGTGGAGAAGGCGACGCCGCGACCTTGGTGGAGGAGCATGGACTGGAGGCCGAGGGCGGCGATGTAGAGGATGGGGGAGAGGAGTGCGCGTTCGAACTGGACGAGGGTGGCGTCGCGCATGAAGGAGAGGTCGGCGTAGGCGCGGTCGCGTTTGCGCTGACCGCCGCGCGGCATGTGGTTGGCGACCCAGTGGAGACCGTAGTAGACGGCGACATCGGCGACGAGGTCGACGAGGAAGGTGAGTCCGGAGACGACGAGTTTTTCGGCGTGGATCTCTTTGCCGAAGAGCGGGAAGTGGTGTTCACCGACCCAGCGGATAAGTCCGGCGAGCGCGCCGGTGGACTCGAGGGCGTGCATGACACCCATTGTGATGGCCAGCACGACGACACCCGCTGCGAGGATGTTCACGTTGACGTTGACAATGCGGTAGTCGTACCACTCCGCCAAGCGGCGCATGGAGCGAGTTTAGCCCGGTCGATGGGTGTCGGGAGCGATCAGTCGACGCGAACGGGGGCGCGACCGACGCTGAAGTATGTGAATCCAGCTTCCTTCATCGACGGGAGGCGATAGAGGTTGCGGCCGTCGAAGATGACGTGGGACTTCATGAGGGACTTAACCTTGGCCCAATCGGGGCTCTTGAACTCGTCCCAGTCGGTGCTGATGACCAGGGCGTCGGCACCCTTGAGGCACTCGTACATGTCGTCGACGACGGACGCGGTGGGGCCGAGTTCGGCGCGGGCGTTCTCGTTGGCGACGGGGTCGTAGGCGGTGCAGGTTGCGCCGTACCCGTTGGCCTTGCGGATGAGGGTGAGGGCGGGGGCTTCGCGGATGTCGTCGGTCTTGGGCTTGAAGGCGACGCCCCAGAAGGCGATCTTCTTGCCCTGCATGCCCGCGGCACCGCCGCCGACGCCGGTCTTGCCGCCGAAGTGCGAGATCATCTTGTCGAAGAACCGGTCGCGCTGCTTCTGGTTGACTTCGTGGACGGACTTGCTGAGCTTGGCTTCGATGCCGCACTTATCGCCCATCATGATGCAGGCGAGGGTGTCCTTGGGGAAGCAACTGCCGCCGTAGCCGAGGCCGGGGTAGAGGAAGGCGTTGCCGATGCGTTTGTCGCTGCACATGCCCTCGCGGACGCGGTTGATGTCGGCGCCGTAGGCCTCGCAGAGGTTGGCCATTTCGTTGATGAAGCTGATCTTGGTGGCGAGGAAGTTGTTGGCGCAGTACTTGACCATTTCGGCGCTGGGGACGTCCATCAGGTAGATGGGGTGGCCGTTGCGCACGAAGGGGTCGTAGAGCTGACGGAAGGATTCGCCGACGGTGTCGTCTTCGATGCCGACGACAACGCGGTCGGGCTTCATGAAGTCATCGATCGCGGCGCCTTCCTTGAGGAACTCGGGGTTGTCGGCGACCTTGAAGGGGATGGCGGGGCCGACGTTGGCGCGGATGCGGTCGCGGACGGCGAGGGTCGTGCCGACGGGCACGGTGGACTTCATGACGATGACTTTTGGCTTCTGGTTGGGTCCCAGGGCCTTGAGGACGGTGGCGATGTCGTCGGCGGCGGCATTGATGTACTTGAGGTCGGTGTGTCCGCGTTCATCGCTGGGGGTACCGACGCAGATGAAGATCATCTCGGCGTCGCGGTAGGCCTCGCCCTTGTCGAGGGTGTAGTTGAGGCGACCGGCGGCGTAGTTGCGCTCCATCATCTCGGTGAGGCCGGGCTCATAGATCGGGCAGATGCCTTTCTTGAGCTTCTCGATCTTGCGGGCGTCAACGTCGAGGCAGGTGACATGGTTGCCGGTGTTCGAAAAGCAGACGCCGGTGACCAAACCCACGTATCCTGTGCCAACCATCGTGAGACGCATAACTCGCTCCGAAAGATCTGTATGGGGTTCTTCTCGGACTATCCCGGACGCCCCCCTAGGGAGGCGAGTATAGGAACGGATTCGCCAGTCGGACTATCGGCCACAGTCCGTACGAGTGTGAGCGAACTTCAGGAGCTTGTGGCCGAACGGTTTGAGGAGTTACACGCAGTGTCGAAAAGTGCCACCCGCAAGAAGCCCCGTCGGGCTCTGACCGCCCGTACCGCCGACCCCAAGATCCTCTACGAGGCCGCCGTGCAGTGCCCGGAGGCGGAGGTGGACTTTCTCGAGCGCCGCTTTCTGAAGATCCGGGGGCGGCGTGCGTTGTCGATGCGGGAGGACTTCTGTGCTTCGGCGGCGACGGCGTGCGAGTGGGTTCGTCGTCGGCGGACCAACACGGCAGTGGGGCTGGACCTGGATCCAGCGATTCTGCGGTGGGGGACGGAGCACAACATCGCGAAGCTGGACGAGGACCAGAAGTCGCGGATTCGGCTGGAGGAGAAGAACGTTTTGAGCCCCGGTGCGAAGTCCACGGGCTTTGACATCGTGGCGTCGATGAACTTCTCGTACTGGGTCTTCAAATCGCGGGACCTGCTGCTGAAGTACTTCAAGACCGTGCACGCGAGCCTCGCGAAGGACGGCGTGTACTTCCTGGACGCGTTTGGCGGCTGGGAATCGATGAAGACGCAGACGGAGCGTCGCCGGATCAAGGGTGGGTTTACGTACGTGTGGGATCAGGCCTTCTTTGACCCGATTACCCACGACATGACGTGCCATATCCACTTCGAGTTCAAGAACGGCTCGAAGATCCGGAAGGCATTCACGTACGAGTGGCGGATGTGGACACTGCCGGAGATCCAGGAGCTGCTGCGGGAAGCGGGGGTTCAAGAACGTGACGGTGTACTGGGAGGGCGACGACGACAAGGGGGGTGGAAACGGCGTCTTTACACCCCGCCTGAAGGGCGAGGACGGCCCCTCCTTCATCGTGTACATGTCGGCCGAGCGGTAACGACCTAGGATCCGGCGTGAAGGGCGTTCTCGACATTCCCCCTGAACTGGTTCCCGTTGCGGAGATGGTCGCCGCAGGGCTTGGCCGGGTGGTCGCGCGGTTTGATCGCGCGTTGGCCACCGATCTGCCCCCGGTGGAGCAACTCTGCCGGCACGTCGAGGGGTACCGGGGCAAGATGCTGCGGCCCTCGCTGGTCTTTGTCTGCGGCGCGGCGGCGCATCCTCGCGCAGGGAGCGAGCCGGTGGAACGTCTGGTGGGGGAGACCCATGACGTTCTGGGTGCCGTGATCGAGATGGTCCACATGGCCACGCTGGTTCACGACGACGTGCTGGACGAGGCGGACGTTCGCCGTCGGGCGACGACGGTGAACCGTCTCCACGGCAACGAAACCGCGGTGATGCTCGGCGATCTGCTCATCTCGAACGCGTTTCACCTGTGTTCGACGCTGGGTTCGCAGCGGTACAGCCAGGCCGTGGGCCGGGCGAGTGCGGTGCTGTGCGCCGGCGAACTGCTGCAGCTTCACCACCGAGAAGACTACTCGCTCGATGAGCCGACGTACTACGAGATCGTGGAACGCAAGACCGCGGAGCTGATTGCGTGCGCGTGCGAACTGGGTGCCGCGGCATCAGGTGGGCGAGAGGAGTGGGTCGCGGCGTGCGGCGTGTACGGTCGGAGGGTTGGTGTGGCGTTCCAGATTCAGGACGATGTGCTGGATCTGACGGGATCGGTTGCGACGGTCGGGAAGTCTGTGGGGAAGGACCTGGAGAAGGGGAAGGCGACGTTGCCGCTGATCCATCACCTTGCGCAGGCTTCACAGGCGGTGCGGGGTCGGACGTTGATGCTGCTGGAGGCGGCGTCGACCGACGAATCTGCGGCTAGGTTGGTGCGGGAGGCGATGGAGGCGACGGGATCGGTGGCGTATGCGAGGGCGACGGCGCAGCGGTTGGTGGACGAAGCGAAGGTCGCGGCGGGGGTGTTGCCAGCGAGCGAGGCGAGGTCGATGCTGATGGCGATGGCGGACGCGGTGGTTGCGCGCGAGCATTGATGAGGCGTTGGATGGGGGCGTCGGGGTTGTGGAGCCGGGGTGAAGGCTACGCGGGTGGGGGTTTCTGCCGCGACCAGAAGAGCACTCGGCACCAGTGCGAGCACACGCCGAAGAACACCAGCTCGACGAACGTGCCGAAGATCCAGCCGAACAAGAGCGAGTACTGCACGTCGGAATCCGCGTACGCCTCTTTGGGTG
>JBEIUO010000350.1:0-3934 GCA_040374335.1 Phycisphaeraceae bacterium | reverse complement strand
GCCGATGGTGACATCGTTGACCGCGGAGAGAGAGGCTCCACTGATCGTGACTCGGGTACCGCCCGCCGTCGTTCCGAAGTTCGGCGTGACGTTGCTGAGGGACGGGGCCCCCGCAGTGCACGACCCCCAGGAAGTGAGTAGCAGCGAGAGATCTCCCGCGCCCACAGTTCCATCGCCGTCGATGTCGAACGTGGCGCTGTTCGTGCCCCAAACGGCAAGAAGTCCAGACAGGTCGGATGCGCCGACGCCGCCATTGCCATCCGTGTCTGCGGCGCACGTATATGGGCGAACGACCAGCGTGTGCGCGCCACCACCGAAAACCGCCGTGACCAAGCCCAGAGACGTAGGCACGGCGCACTGGCCGTTCGAGTTGCTTCCCCAGCACGCGACCGTGCCATCCTGCTTGAGTGCGATGGTGTGCGAATCGCCAGCCGCGATCGCCGTCACCGTACCCAGCGAGCTCGGCACCGTGCACTGGCCGAAGAAGTTCGAGCCCCAGCATGCGACTGCCCCGTTCTGCTTCAGCGCGACGGTGTGCGAATCGCCAGCCGCGATCGCCGTCACCGTGCCCAGCGAGCTCGGCACCGTGCACTGACCGCTCACGTTGCTGCCCCAGCATGCGACCGTGCCATCGAACTTTCGCGCGACCGTGTGGAAACTCCCGGCTGCGATCGCCGTCGCCGGGCCGAGCGATCCGGGCACGACGCACTGGCCGTAGTTGTTGTAGCCCCAGCACACGACTGAACCATCGGAACGGAGCGCGATCGTATGGAACGCGCCGGCGGCGATCCTCGTGACAAGACCGAGCGAACTTGGTACGACGCACTGGCCATACGCGTTACTCCCCCAGCACACGACTGTTCCCGTAGATCTCAGCGCGACTGAGTGGTCTTGTCCCGCCGCGATCGCGATGACAGACGCGCCAATCGAGGCCGGGACCGTGCACTGCCCCTGACTGTTCCGTCCCCAGCAGACAACTGTTCCGAGAGGCGTCAGAGCAACGTTGTGCGCGTCGCCTGCAGCGAGCGCAGCGACTGGCCCAAGTGCAGCGGGTACCGCACTTTCGCCATCACTGTTGCGACCCCAGGCGGCGGCGCGCCCCTCCTGCTCGAACCCAAGTGTGAAACGCACATTTCCGGTGGCGCCGGCGTATCCACCGACCCGGATAAAGACCGGTCCAGCTGCCACAGGCAGCCCATCGATCTTCGACTGGTAGGTCGGTCCGTCCGGCGCGCAACCATCGTCATCACAGCCGCGCCGCACGAGCGCGCCACAACTACCTTGGTAAACCACAACTGACGTGTCGTAACTCGAGGCGCAGAAGTGAAGCGAAAGTCGACCAGCGGCCGGAGCGTTGTAAACCCACCATGCATCCTTGGTCGTGGGTGTCCAGGCTAGGAACTCGCACTCATCCGACGAAGGTGCATTCGTGGAGGCGGTCATCGTGGCCGTATTCACTGGTCCGTTGAGTCCGATCGATGCGACGATGGGATCAAGGCACTCGTCGCCGACCACGCCGGAAACCGGCGAGGCGAGCGTGGAAGCAGCGAAGCTGGTGATCGCGAGAAGTGCAACCGACTGCGGTAGGAAGTGAAGCAGCGCCATGTACGGAGTTCACAGGAAAGCAGGCCTCCACCCCTTCGAAAAACCACAACATTAGCCAAAGTCGGCGGAAGGTACCCCCGCCTTCCCTCGGTGCCGCGCAGCGGCCCGCTCGCACACGCTCGTATCCGGCACCGAACGGGTACGGCGAACAATGCGCGCAATGCTTGGGGCGACAAAGATTTGCATGCTGAGGTGCACGTGCCGAGGAAGTACCCGCTTGCACCCGGTCGTACCCGCGAGCTACCCGGCACGCGTGATGCGGCACGCGTGATGGAGACCACCGGTCGACGCCCATGGTTCTCGCAAGAAGAAAGACCCCGCGTGTCGGGGGCGACACGCGGGGCGGGAGCAGTCAAGACGCGAGCGAAAGTCAACGACGGAGATTCAGAGCGGCGCCCTCGCGACGCGGAACCCGACGTTGGCGAAGGCGTTGCCGGGCGGGTCGTAGAGGCGGCTGGAGGAACGCACGCTGCGGGTCAAGTCGTTCCACGAGCCGCCGCGCAGCACGCGGAACGAGCCAGACGCCGGCCCCGTCGGGTTCGTCGACGGACTCGTCGCGTAGTAGCTGCCCGAGTACCAGTCGTTCACCCACTCGAACACATTGCCGGCCATGTCGTGCAGGCCGAAGCCGTTCGCGGCCTTGCCACCCACGGGGCGCGTCAGCGAGTTCGAGTTCGCGTCGTACCAGGCGGTGTTCCCAACCAGCGTGTCGTCGTTCGTTCCGTTGAGATACCCGGTGAAGCCGTGGAATGCCGTCGTGGTGCCCGCGCGGTACGCATACTCCCACTCGGCCTCGGTCGGGAGCCGCATGCCAGTCGCCGTCAGGAAGTTCTGGATCGTGGTCCACGACACCCACTCGACCGGGCGGCTGGTATTCACCGTCGTCGTGTTCGGCGGTTGGAAGTACGACGGATTTGAACCCATCCTTGCCGTCCACTGCGCCTGCGTCACTTCGTAGCGGCCGAGGTAGAACGCGTTCGTCAGGGTCACCGCGTGCACGGGGCTTTCGTCGCTCCAACAGCCGTACGCATTCGACGCCGAGCAACCCATATTGAAGGTCCCCGGCGGGATCAGCACCATCTCGATGCCCGTTCCGTTGTCCCGCACGCGCCACGGATATCCCGTCGCGACGATGGCATCGCGGAGCGTGGCGTCCGGAACGACCGTCACCGGCGGCACCGCCTCGAGCACCGTGGCCCACGCTGGTGCCGTGATGTAGGTGAACGCCGATGGCAGGATGAAGTCGGTCCCGGAGATCGTCACCGTGACATCTCGGGTGCCGAGCGCTCCGGGTGGCGTCACGGCGGCGATGGTCGACGGCGACAGGACGACGAGGTTGGAGGCGGGCACCCCGCCGATCTTCACGCTCGTCGCAGCCGAGAGATTCGCGCCATGGATCGCGATGCGGGTCCCGCCGGCGGGCGGGCCGAAGTTCGGCGCGACGGCGCGGAGAGACGGGTACGCCTTCGCGCATGGCCCCCACGAGGAGAGCAGTAGCGAGAGATCGCCTGCGCCGACGACTCCGTCGCCGTCGAGGTCGAAGGCCCCATCGTCCGTGCCCCACGCGGCGAGCAGCCCAGAGAGATCAGCCGCGTCGGTCTTGCCGTCACCGTCGACATCCGTCATGCATGTGGATGGAACGATCGCGATCGCGTGGTCATAGCCCGCAGTGATGGCGGTGGCTGAGGCGAGTGAGGGTGGAACATTGCACTGGCCGACCGAGTTGTAACCCCAGCACACGACGGAACCGTCGGTCCTGAGCGCGGCGGTGTGCTGATGACCTGCCGCGATCGCCTGAACCGTGCCGAGCGACGCGGGAACATCGCACTGGCCGTCGCGGTTCAAGCCCCAGCAGACGACCGAACCGCTCGATGTCAGCGCCACGGAGTGTTCCCCTCCGAGCGCGATCGCCGCGACCGGGCCGAGCGAGCCAGGCACATTGCATTGACCACTGAGGTTTCGTCCCCAGCAGGCGACCGTTCCGTCGGCCTTGAGTGCGCCCGCATGCAGGCCTCCCGCAGCGATCGCGGCGACCGTGCCGAGCGATGCAGGCACATCGCACTGACCGAACGCGTTGTAGCCCCAGCAGACGACCGCGCCATCCCCCTGCAGGGCGACGGTGAAGCTCCCTCCCGCCGCGATCGCCGTGACCCTCCCGAGCGACGCCGGCACATTGCACGCGCCATGGGAGTTGCCCCCCAGCAGACGACCGTGCCGTCCGGTCTGAGCGCGACGGAATGCGACTCACCCGCGTGAATCGCGGCAACCGCGCCGAGCGAGGTCGGCACATTGCACTGGCCGTAGATGTTGTAGCCCCAGCAGGCCACGG
>JBEIUO010000524.1:0-2961 GCA_040374335.1 Phycisphaeraceae bacterium | reverse complement strand
TCGCCTCCCCGCCGGGGCGGGACAACACGATCCGCTACATGCTCGGTCAACCGTTGGAGTTCACCCCCGGAACCAACGGCTGCATGAACAGCAGCGGCAACTTCTCGTACTGCTACTCGAACTTCGGCTACATGTGCCTCGGGTGAGTGATCGAAACCGCCAGCGGCCAGAGCTACCTGAGCTTCATCCGCAGCAACATCCTGACGCCCTCGATGTGGGTTCCCTCCACCGAGATCTTCACCGGGCGCACGTTCGGCGCCAATCAGAACATCCGCGAACCCTACTACGACGGATCCGGATTCTGCAGCAGCGTCTTCGACAGCGTCAGCGGCCCGCTCGACTGCCCCTACGGACACTGGGAGCAGGAAGTCATGATCGGGCACGGCAACCTCGTCATGAGCGCCGCCCCCATGCTCGTCTACATGGACAACTACCGTGTCGCCGTCGGTGGCAACAGCGGCACACGCTTCACCGAAAACGCAACCCGCGGCGGTGTCCACAACGGATCACTCGACGGCACCAACAGCTCCATGTGGCAGCGATCCGATGGCATCAGCATCGTCGTCCTCATGAACAGCCGCGAAGGTGAAGACCCCGCGGCCCAGGTCGCCAGCGCAGTCGATGCACTCATCGACGCCGGCGTCACCTGGCCCACCATGGCCGTCGATGGCTTCTGGATCGACTTCAACTCCGCCACCCTCGCCGAAGTCGGCGGGTACTCGCAGCCCTACCGAACCATGACCATGGCGCTGGGAAACACGACCAACGGAAGCAAGTACCGCCTCAAGCCCGGCTCCACCACCTGGCGAGGTGTCATCAACAAGAAAGTCCGTATCGACGCCCCCCTCGGCACCGCTCGCCTCGGCGGCTGATCACCACCAACAACCCCGGCCCCCCACTACACCCGGCTGCTCTCACGCACCACCAACGTCGTCGGCAGTCGCACCACCCGCTTGCTCACCGTCGGGTCCTCCACACGCGACGCCAGCGCGTCGATGGATGCCGCGCCCACCGCCGCCATCGGCACGTGAACGCTCGACATCGCGGGTCGGACGATGGTGGCCAGCCGCGTGTCGTCGAAGCCAACGAGACGAAGGTCGCGGGGAAGGACCAGCCCCCGGTCCTGCGACGCCTGCAGGATACCGAGCGCGATCTCGTCGTTACCCGCGAGGACCGCGCTCCCCCGGAGCTCGTGGAAGTGCTCCTCCACCCACCGCCGGCCCCAGTCCACCGAGTACGCGCCGAACCAGACCTGCTGGGTCGACGCCTTGTGGCCCGCCGCGCGGAGGGTGGCAATGAAGGCATCAGCGCGCTTGCGGGTATCGAAGTTCTCGTGCGGCCCGCCCACGAAGAAGAGCTTGGACGCGGGAGTGCCCGCGAGCAGGTGCTCGACGGCCTCGCGGGTGCCCGCGGCGTTGTCCACGAGAATGCAATCGACGTCAGGTTCGCCCGACTCGGTGTCCATGAGGACCACCGGCAGCCCGGTTGCGCGGGCCTCGCGCCAGATCGCGGCATTCGGCTCGGTGATCATCAGCGCAAGACCATCGATAAACCCGAAGCCCAGAGCCCGCTGACCATCCCGATGCGCATCCGCCCGCGACTCCGCACTGACCAGCAGGTGATACCCCAGTTCGCGGGCCTTCGCATTCGCACCCTGCAGCAGCCCCGAGTAGAACTCGCCGTGGATGTCTGGCAGTGCAAAGCCGAGAACACGCGACGCGCGGGTGATCAGGCCCTTCGCGAACGGATTCGGCGAGTAACCGAGCTCCTCGATCACCGCGTTCACCCTGTCCCGCGTCTTCGCCGAGACCAGCTTCGGGCTGTTGATCACGCGACTCACCGTCGCGATGGAGACCGCTGCCGCCTCCGCAACGTCCTGAATCGATGCGTGCGCCCTGCCCGTTGTCGATGCCTTTGATTTCTTGGCCACGCCCCCATCCTACCCATTCCCGGGCGAGGCACCATGACGGCCCGGGCCAACGCGACTACGATGAAAACGCTTTCAGGGAGCCCATCATGAAGCATTTCGCCGCCGCGCTCGCCGCCGCCGTTCTCCTCCCGGCCTGCTCCTCGTCACACCACGGGGCCAAGCCCGTCACCGATCTCCCCATCGCCATCACCGACTCCGGACACCCCCGCCCCCCCTTCGCCTTCTCGCCCGACGACGAGAAGTTCCTTGAAGAGATCCAGCGCGGGTGCTTCAACTACTTCTGGAACGCCGGCAACGGGCCGGCCCATCTGGTGCCCGACCGCACCAGCATCCCGTGGGTCTCCGTCGCGGGCATCGGCTTCCAGCTCGCCTCGCTCCCCATCGGCGTCGAACGCGGGTGGGTCTCCCGTGAGGACGCCGCCACCCGCGCCAACGCCATCCTCGACCTCATGGCCCGCGACCCCGCGATCCGCCACGAGGGCGTCTTTCAGCACTTCATCAACCCCCACACCGGCGGCCCCCACAACAGCGACCACCTCGAAACCATCGCCAGCACCATCGACGCGGCATTGTTCTTCGCGGGTGCCCTCACCGCCTCCAGCTACTTCGGCGGTGACGTCGCCGCCAAGGCCGACGCCCTCTTCGCGCAGGTCAACTGGAAGCCCTACGTCGTCGGCGACGACGCCCGCCACGACTACGAGCAGGGCTACATCTCCCTCGGCTGGAAGCCCGACGATCCCAAGAACTTCCTCGGTTCCGGCAAGCGCCTCCCGTACGGCTGGGTCGACAACGGCTGCGAACACCGGCTGGTCGCGTTCCTCGCGGTCGCCGCACCACTCGAAGAACACCGCCTCCCCACGTCAGCCTACTACGGCCTCCGCCGAGGGCTCGGCCAAGACCCCCGCATCGGCCCAATGGTCTTCTTCCCCTACAGCGGGGCCCTCTTTACCGCCCAGTTCAGCCACTGCTTCATCGCCTACGCCGGCATGGGCGCAGACGATCCCGCGGCACTCGGAGTCGCGAACCGCGTC
>JBEIUO010000399.1:0-3680 GCA_040374335.1 Phycisphaeraceae bacterium | reverse complement strand
TGGTGCTGTACGAACTGCTCGCCGGCGTGCTCCCTTTCGACTCGAGCGAGCTGCGATCCGCCGGTTTCGCGGAGATGCAGCGCATCGTTCGCGACGTCGATCCGCCCCGCCCCGCAACCCGGATCAGCAAACTCGGCGACCGCGCCGGCCTCATCGCCGAGCGCCGCCGCACCTCCGCGAACGGCCTGCAACGTGAACTCGCCCGCGAACTCGAGTGGATCCCACTCAAGGCCATGCGGAAGGACCGCACAGAACGCTACCGCTCCCCCGCCGACCTTCGCGACGACCTCCGCAACTACCTCGACGGCAAGCCCCTCATCGCCGGCCCCGAATCGGCCTCCTACCGGATCCGCAAGTTCGTCCGTCGCCGCAAGTCGGTCGTGGTCGCCGGGGTGGTCGTCCTCCTCGGCGCCGCCATCGGCGTCGGCGGACTCGGGCTGGGCTACGTCCGCGCCCAGCGCGCCGCCTCGGCCGAAGCCCGCGAACGCCAGCGCGCCCAGAACACCATCGCGTTCTTCCAGGACATGCTCGCCTCCGTCAACCCCGAGAAGGCCCAGGGTCGCGAAGCCACCGTCCGCGACATCCTCGACAGCGCGGCAGAACGCGTCGGCCCCCAGCTCGGGCCCGACCCGCTCCTCGAGGCCGCGATGCGCGAGACGATCGGCGAAACCTACTTCACCCTCGGTCGCTTCTCCGAGGCGGCCGTTCACCTCTCGAAGGCGGCGGACCTCCGTTCGCGAAGCGGAGACACCGAATCCAGGCAAGTCCTCACCACGCGTCACAACGCCGCCGCCGCCGTGCTCCAGAGCGGCGACCGCGTCCGCGCTCGGGCCCTTCTTGTTGAGGCGGGGAAAGACCGCTCCCGAGTCCTCGGCCCCGGAGACTCGGACACACTCGCCTCCCAGGACCTCCTCGCGTACATCCTCCAGCTCGACGGCGACGAAGAACAGGCCCTCGAGCTCTACCGCAAGACCTACGAGGCCCAGAAGTCCGCCATCGGCGCACGCGCCCGCGAAACACTGAGCACCCTCGCCAGTATCACCGACGTCCTGCAGGATCTCGGCAAGACCTCCGAGGCGGAAGCGTCCGCTCGCCAACTGATCGCCGACGCCAGCGCCGCCGAAGACGGCCGCGACAACTACATGGCCATCACCGGCACCTCAATGCTCGCCTCGATCCTCATGGACCAGGGCAAGCTCGCCGAGTCCGAGGCCATGGCCCGCGAAGTGGTTGAGAAGCGCCGACGCGTCTACGGCGAGAGCCACTACGACACACTCACCGCCGAGAACGTGCTCGCCCTCACGCTCCAGGACATGGACCGCCACGAGGAAGCCGGCGAGCTGCTCGCCCATGCATCCGAGCACGCCGCACGCACACTCGGCGAAGGCCACAGCGTCACGCTCAGCTACCTCACCAACTACGCCCGCTCCCTTCAGAACCAGAAGAAGCCCGCGGAAGCGGAACCACTCTTCCGCAAGGTCCTCGCCGCCCGCGAGAGCGAGTCAAACCCCGAGTCCCAGGCGACCGCCGTCGTCCTCAACAACCTCGCCACCTCGCTCCTTGACCTGAACCGACCGACCGAGGCAGAACCGCTCTTCCGCCGCGTTATCGCCATCGTCGACAAGGAAATGCCCGAAACCCACTGGATCAGGGGCCGTTCCCGCATCAACCTCGCCGACGCGCTCGCCGATCTCGGCCGTTTCGAAGAGGCCGAGCGCGAGATGCTCCGTGGCTACGACATGATGGACAAGGCGCTCCCTCCCGGCAACGTCCGCCGCCCCGACGCCGCCACGAGTCTCGCTGACATCTACAAGAAGTGGGGAAAACCTACCGAGGAATCCCGCTGGCGCGCCCTCGGGACCACGAAGCCGGACTAACCCGCGATCTCCCGCAAAGCCCTCGCAACCGCGCTCCATTTCCACGCCGGGGTGTCGAGCAGTTCCTTCAACGCGGCCTTCGCGCCCAGATCTCCCGCACTCGCACGCACCGCGAGGGAAAACGGACCAGAAGGTACGCGCTCCGAGGCTTTCAGCGCATCACCACGACGCCCTGCCTTCCAGAATGCATAGGAAAGCAGGTCCGACACAAACTGATCATCCGGACGCGCCTCCGACGCAGCGATCGCCGCGCGAGCAGCCAAGGCATACATCGAATCCGGCAGCCCCTCCACCACGACCACCCGCATCGCCACGTCCCGCAGATGCCGCCCATCCCCTGGCTCGGCAATCGCCTGTTCGATGACGGGCCCGGCGAACGCGATCGCCCCATCGCCATCCGCGGCCGCTCCGAACGCCGCGACCGCCGACCCAAAGCAACCCAACGTGTGGATGCTCGCCGCTCCATGGGCTTTGCGAAGTTCCTCGTACTCCGTCGCAAGCTCACCGCGTAGCCGGCCCTTTCCCTCCTCGGCCTCTCTCGCCATCAGCACAAGTGCCTCGAATCTCGTCACGCCCCCCGCGAATGCCTTCCAATCCTGATGCAATCGAACCCAGTGCTCCTGCTCGGCAACCCTAAGCGCTGCCGGGGCGTCGCCTCTGCCAAGCAGGGTGAATGCCTCCCACCACTTTGTATAGGTGGTCTTGATGTGAACTGCCCCAGAACAGACCGTATCGACGGCGACAAGATCCGCGACCGCCTCCGCCCACACATCCGAGCACGGGTGACGCGCCACTCGCAGCGAGTTGTCGACGAGCCCGTACAAAGCATCCGCGTAGAACGGAGCAAACGCATGATCCAGCGGCAACAACCGCCGCCTGGCCTCGACGAGTTCGGCGAGCACGCGGGCGAGCGCGGCCCGGTCACCCTGATCGACGGTCTGCACGGCGCGAAGGCAAACGGCGACCTCGGGACTTCCCGATTCGAGCATCACGATCATGAACTCCCACCGCCCGCGCGTCTCCTCCATCATCATCTTGACGAGCGGAATCGCGGGCATGAGCCCGCCTCTGGACTGGTAATGCCGCAGGACGCGCCGGAGCGTGACCTCTGTGTCAATCGCCCTCGGGCCGACAGCCTTCAGCGTGCCGAGGAACCCCTCGCGGAGCAGACGCTCCGCTTCCGTTTCATCACCCTTGGCACTCAGCGCGGACCCCAGCAGGCTCTGGCCCAATGGCACAAGCCTCTCGGGCTCGTACTCGGATCGCTCGAAGAGCGCCAGGGCCTCAAGGTGGCCTGCCCCGAAGAGATCGCCTTCTCCCTCGGGTACATCGACGCCGACCGGCTGCGCGCGCTCGCGGCCCCGATGCAGAACAACGACTACGGTCGCTACCTCCTCGCCCTCGCCGAGCGCCGCGAGCTCGACTGACGCGACTGATCTGTCAACTCTTGTGCTTCGCTCCAGCGCAGCAGCGCACCGATGTTGATCGGGTTAGACATTGTGTCGCACCCTCTCGCGTCAGCGCGTGAATGTTGTCATGAGTGGGAGGGGATCTTTTGCTGTGGGTTGCGACTTGAGCGCGAGGCCTGTGTTGGATAGAAGTCTATCGCACGGTTGGATTTTTCTAGAGCGCCCATGACCATCACGCCCGAGCCCGCTGAAACGATCGACTACGACGAGGTCGCCCGCGCCTACCGTGAGAACCTCGTCACGCGGCTCCGGGGCTTTCGTGTGGGCCCCGAGTTCCTCGACGCCTGGGTCGACGACGAGGCCCCCGAGAAGGCGCTGCTCTCGATGTTCGACG
>JBEIUO010000629.1:0-2506 GCA_040374335.1 Phycisphaeraceae bacterium | reverse complement strand
TCCTCGGCACCACACTCGACTCTGGCGCGTTCGGCGAAGCCCGCTGGGAACGCTGGCGGCCGACCGTTTCCATCTTCCAGCACGAAGACCGCGTCTTCGACCGGCTGGAGGTCCTGTACCCGCGTCCGGGTACTCGCCTCGCCCAGCAAGTGGCCAAGGACATCGCCACGGTTTCTCCGGGCACCGAAGTCCGCATCCACAAGGTGGAGCAGCGCGACCCTTGGGACTTCGAGGAGGTGTACGCCTCGCTTCTCGACTTCGCGTCCGCGTATCCCTTCAACACGGATGAGGAGGAGTACTTCGTCCACATCACCACGGGCACGCACGTCGCGCAGATCTGCTTGTTTCTTCTGGCCGAGACGCGGCGGTTTCCGGCCAAGCTCATCCAGACGAGTCCCGGGCAGAGCAAGAACGATCCGGTTGGTTCGCTCCGCGTGATCGACCTTGATCTTGCGAAGTACGACTCCATTGCCGCGAGGCACCGCAAGGAGCTTGAGGGCAACATCGCCGGCCTGAAGCACGGGATCAAGACGCGCAACGCGCGTTTCAACCGGATGATCGAGGAGCTCGAGCACGTGGCGGCACACTCGACGGACCCCATTCTGCTTACTGGCCCGACGGGCGCGGGGAAGACGCATCTGGCGCGCCGCATATACGACCTTCGCAAGCACCGGCGGCAGGTGACGGGGGCGTTCGTGGAGGTGAACTGCGCGACGCTTCGTGGCGATGCCGCGATGTCGGCGTTGTTTGGGCACAAGCGGGGCGCGTACACGGGCGCGGCGTCCGATCGCCCCGGTCTCCTCCGCGCCGCCGACGAAGGGCTCCTGTTCCTCGATGAAATCGGGGAGCTCGGGCTCGACGAGCAGGCGATGCTTCTCCGCGCGATCGAGGAGAAGCGGTTTCTGCCGCTCGGGGCGGACGCCGAGGTCACGAGCAACTTCCAGCTCATGGCCGGCACGAACCGGGATCTGGTGGCGCGGGTGCGCGAGGGTTCGTTCCGCGAGGACCTGCTTGCGCGCATCAATCTGTGGACGTTTGCGCTCCCTGCGCTGCGCGACCGGCGGGAGGACATCGAGCCGAACCTTGATTTTGAGCTTGCGCGCTTTTCGGAGCGCCAGGGGCGCGTGACGAGATTCAGCGCCGAGGCCCGGGAGGAGTACCTGCGGTTTGCCGCGAGCGAGCGGGCGCGGTGGCCGGGGAACTTTCGTGACCTTTCGGCGTCGGTGACGCGAATGGCGACGCTTGCGCCGGCGGGGCGGATCACGCTGGAGGTGGTGAAGGCCGAGATTGTTCGGCTGGATCCGGTCGCGACGCCGATCGAGCACGGCGAGGCGGACGAAATTCTCCGGCGGGTGCTGGGGCCGGGTGCGGGGGCGATTGACCGTTTCGATCGCGTGCAGCTCGCGGAGGTGCTGCGTGTGTGCGCGGGGGCGCGCTCGCTGTCGGAGGCGGGGCGCGAGCTGTTCAGCGAGTCTCGCAAGAAGAAGCGTTCGGCGAACGACACGGATCGGCTGCGGAAGTACCTGGCACGGTTTGGGCTCCAGTTCCCCATTGGCTGATCTCCATCGCGGGGCGATTTCGCCTATCCTCACGGCATGTTCGACAAACTCAAACAAGCAGCGGCACTCGCGGACCTGATGAAGAACAAGGACAAGCTCAAGGACGCGGGTGAGCGTGTCCGGGAGAAGATGGAGCGCACGCAGGTGATCGGCGAGGGCGGGGCCGGTGCTGCGCGGGCGACGATGACGGGTTCGATGCGTGTGATCACCATTGAGCTGAGTCCGGGGTTGGTGGCGGGGATGGCGCTGGACGAGAAGACGCGTCAGTTGGCGGGGAGTTTGATCGCGGACGCGGTGAACGATGCGATCCGGCAGGCGCAGGGGAAGCTGAAGGAGACGCTGGACACGGAGGCGCGGGCGATGGGTCTGGACGGGCTTCCGGGGTTGCCGGGGCTGGGGTGAGGGGGGCGTGGGGGGAAGGCCATAGGCCATAGGCCATGGGCCGTAGTGGCGGTGGGGGCGGTGGTGGCGGTGGTGGAGAGTGGGTAGCGATCCCCGGTGCCTTGCGGCACGTGATGGCGGGGGTTGGATTTTTGGGGGGGAGGATTAGGCGGCGCGGGCGTGGGATGGGGAGCGGGCGCGGGGGGGAGTAAGAAGTGGCCAAGTGGTCGAGTGGCAAAGTGC
This sequence comes from Phycisphaeraceae bacterium, assembly GCA_040374335.1. GTDB lineage: Bacteria > Planctomycetota > Phycisphaerae > Phycisphaerales > UBA1924 > JBEIUO01. The sequence goes on along the minus strand of JBEIUO010000629.1, from coordinate 323 downwards.
AGGGTCGGGCGCGGATGACTCGGCGGGCGCTGTGGTTGGGGGAAGGTGGAGAAGAAGTCGCGAAGTGGTCAAGTGGTCGAGTGGCCGGTCGTGCGCGGTGGATTCGGGGACCGGCGTGGGTTCGGGAGCGGAACTGGCGAGGTAGTTGGGAAGAAGTGGCGAAGTGGTCAAGTGGCAAAGTGCATGGTCGGGCGCTGTGGGCTCGGGGGGCGTCGCGTGGTGCGGGGTGGAGCTCGCGAGGTGGTTGAGAAGAAGTGGCGGAGTGGTCGAGTGGTCAAGTGAACGGTCGTGCGTTGTGGACTCGGAGGGCGTGGCGTGGTGCG
>JBEIUO010000838.1:0-1255 GCA_040374335.1 Phycisphaeraceae bacterium | reverse complement strand
CGCGGGGAGCGACTTGCGAATGTCTGAAGCATCAACAGCGGGATCCGGATTGCCATCGGCTCCAAGGGGGAGGGACTTGGCGGAACCGATGTCGATGGCCGCACACAACCCGGGCGGCCCGGGCCGCGCGGTGGTGGCGGCGATGGTCGAGAAGGCGAGAGCGACGAGCAGAGCGGAGGCAATGGCGACGCGGTGCATGGTGGAACTCCGTCGGGTGAGATGGTGCGGCATATAGAGAAGACGGATGCGGAGGGGGAGGTGTTACGGGACTCGCGAACAACATCCCGCCGGCCCATACACTCCGCCACCCCCAACTGCACCCAAACCGACCGCCCTGTGACTCGTTCCCCGCAGCTTTCAGCCGCCGTCTTCACCGTGCCGCCGACCACCCAACGCACCCACATCCCTCAGGCCCAATTCGGGGCCGCGGAACGTCGGTACAGGTGAAGCGCAGCCCGCGCGAGGGCACAGCACACCACGTAGAAGGGGTGCAGTTCCTCCGTTCTGCCCCGAGGGTACAGAGGAAGCACGCCGCGGCAGCCCCGCTCACTCAAACACATACTTCTCGTCAAACTCCACCCCGTGCGCGCGGAGTATGCGCAGCAGTTCCGATTCGAAATCCTCTTTCGTGTGGTGCTCCGCCTGACACGCGATGTACTTCTTGACCGCGTCTTCCTGTGACTTGCTCACCGAGAACACGCCGTATCCCTCCTGCCACGCAAACGCCGTACGGTTCGGAAACGTCTCGTGAACCCACCTCGATGAGCGGGCCTTAACCGCTCGCATCAGATCCGATATCGAGCCATCGGGCCGCCACCGCAAGTACAGATGCACGTGGTCTTCCACGCCACCGATGTCGTAGAGCACGCCTTTCTCAGCCCGGACGATGCCGCCGATGTATGGATACAAGCGTTCGGCAACTTCCGAACTGATCCACGGCGTGCGGCCCTTCGTGGAGAAGACGACGTGAAGCAGCAGTTGGGAGTATGTTCCGGGCATAGTGTCTCCTTTGCCCCTCTGGGGCACACCATGATAAGAATCACCTGGCTACACGAGTTGCCGCTGTCCGCGTTACACCCCAGATCCCACAACCCTCCGCGCCCTCCGGCCCCAGCGGGCAACGCCGTGAACTAAGCGATGGGACGTTCGCGAGACGCGGCGGCGCGGCGGCGTTCGGCATCCGTGGCGCGGCGGACTCTCGGGGGTTTGAGGCGCAGCGGGGAAGGGGTGATCTTGGTGATCGGATTATGCCGTG
>JBEIUO010000125.1:0-6688 GCA_040374335.1 Phycisphaeraceae bacterium | reverse complement strand
CGAAGAACATGATCCCGAAGTACAGCACCAGCGGAACCGCGATGCGCAGCATGTCCAGCGGCATGGCGAGCATGCGGTCGCCCTTGAGCGTGAACATGACAAGGATCGTGAACAGCAACGCAACAAGCGTGATCGGCCCGATCCGCGGCAGGAAGCGGCGCGTGTACCACTCGTCGCCCTTCAGGCGGCGCAGCACCACCCGAGTGAGCACTCCCGCGATGCACGGCACGCCGAGGTAGATGAAGACGCTGGTGAAGATGCTCCCGATGCCGACATCAACAGTCACGCCCTGGATGCCCACCAGCGGCGGAAGCCACGTCATGAAGACCCACGCGTACGCGCCGAAGAAGAGCACCTGGAAGACACTGTTGAACGCGACCAGGCCCGCGGCGTACTCGGGGCTGCCGCCCGCGAGGTCGTTCCACACCAGCACCATCGCGATGCAGCGGGCGAGACCCACCATGATGAGCCCGAGCATGTAGTCCGGGTGGTCGTGAAGGAAGATCGCGGCGAGGCCGAACATCAGCACGGGACCAACGATCCAGTTCTGAACAAGTGAGATCAGCAGCAGGCGCCAGTCCTTGAAGACCCAGGGCAGTTCCTCGTACTTCACCTTGGCGAGAGGCGGGTACATCATCAGGATCAGGCCGATGGCGATGGGGATGCTGGTGGTGCCGACGGTGCCGGAATCAAGGAGCGATCGACCGCCGGGGATCCAGCGGCCGATCGCGACACCCGCGGCCATCGCGAGGAAGATCCAGAGCGTGAGGAAGCGGTCGAGCACCCCGAGCCGCTTTGGGCAAGCGGGGATGGCAGGAGCTTGGATGGCATCGACGTTCATTGGATTAACGAGCCTTGCTGGCGGTGACGTCGAGGCTGGTGATGAAGTCGCTGGGCTTGGTGCCCTTGGGGAGAGACTCCACGATCTTCAGGTAGAGTGGGTCTTCCCAGTTCGTCATCGCTTCGATGTAGTTGGACTTCGAGGTGAGCGTGATGTCGACGAGTCCCGCGGCCTGCGCCTGCGCTCGGGTCTCGTCAACGAGCACCGCGCCAGCGACGCAGCCGACGAGTGCTTCGACGTCGCGGAGCACTGCCGCGGGGAGCGGGCGGAGCAATGCGAGATCCGACACCGCGACGCGACCGCCGGGCTTCAGAACACGGGCGATATCGCGCCAGACGCTGGGCTTATCGGGGGAGAGGTTTATCACTCAGTTGGAGATCACGACGTCAACGCTCGCGTCGGCGACCGGGAGGTTCTCGATTTCGCCGAGGCGGAACTCGACGTTGCGGAGTCCGGTCTGCGCCGCGTAGGCGTCGGTGTTCTTTCTCGCTTTCGCGAGCATGTCGGGCGTCATGTCGACGCCGATGACGCGGCCGCTGGCTCCGACTTTGGGGCCGGCGACGAAGCAGTCGAAGCCGCCGCCGGCGCCGCGGTCGAGCACGGTTTCGCCGGGCTTAAGGGAGGCGATGGCGGTTGGGTTGCCGCAGGAGAGGCCCATGTTGGCGCCTTCGGGGGCGGAGGCGAGTTCGGAGGTTGAGTAGCCGATCGCGGAGGCGAGTTGCTCGGGCGTGAAGGTCGCGGGGCCGCAGCAGCCGCCGCCGGCACGGGGGGCTTCGGTGCCGCAGCAGCGGGAGGCGGGGGCGTCGACGACGGCCTGGAGCGCGGACCAGGAGCCGGTCGGGGCGATCTTGGCGTAGCCGTCGCGGACGCGGTCGCGGACGTCGTCGGTGGTCTGCGCGGGGGGCTCGTTGCCGCCGCAGCAACCGGGGGCGCAGCAGGGCTTGGGTTTGGATTCGTTCATGGGGTGGACTCCTTGGTTGGGGCGAGCGTGGGCTCGCCGAGGACTCCCGGCAGGGATTCGATGAATGTGCGGATTTCGTCGCGGACGCGGCGGTAGTGGATCATGGCTTCGTCGTCGGTTGCCGCGGTGCGTGCGAGGCGGGGCGGGTCGTCGAAGGGGGCGTGGAGGAGGCGTGCGCCGGGGAGGACTGGGCAGGCTTCGCGAGCGGAGTCGCAGACGGAGACGACGAGGTCGAAGGTGACGCCGCAGTCTTCGGGGCGTTTGGAGGTGTGGGAGGAGATGTCGATACCGGCTTCGCGCATGGCGCGGACGGCGAGGGGGTTGAGACCGTGGGGGGAAGTGCCGGCGGAGTAGGGGGTGCAGTGGTTGGCGAGGAGCGCGCGGGCCCAGCCTTCGGCCATCTGGCTGCGGCAGGAGTTGCCGGTGCAGAGGAAGAGGACGCGGGGGAGGTCAGCAGCAGCCGCCACAGCAGCCTCCTTCGGTTGGTGCGCACTGGGCGAGCGCGTCGGCGAGATCGCGGAGCGAGGTGCAGAGGTGTTCGTAGCGCACGGAGTAGCGGACGACGCGGCCCTGCTTGTCGGCGGCGAGGACGCCGGCGCGGGCGAGGAGGGAGAGGTGGCGGGAGACGACGGAGATGTCGACGGAGCAGCACTCGGCGACTTCGCCGACGGAGCACCCGCGGGCGCACTTGGCGATGCAGGCGATGAGTTTGGCGCGGGTGGGGTCGGCGAGGGCTTTGAAGAGCTCGGGGTCGAGGAGGCGGTCGATGGGTGCGCGGCGGGCGGCGGCTTGCCTGGGGGTGGCGGGGGCGGATTGCTTGCGTACTTGCGTCATCATGCAAGTATCGGCCGTTGGGGCGACCGAGTCAAGCACGGAGGGTTCTTACTTCTTGGGGGCGGGGACGTGCTGGTCGATGAGGATGGGGTTGCCGTCGGGGTCGGCGAGCATGATGAACCCGGTGTCGGTGCCGGCGGCGTCGGTGGTGAGGGTGGGCTTGATGCCCTTGGCGAGGAGGTCGGCCTGGATTTCGCGGACGTCCTTGAAGGAGGGGAGGGGCTGCGCGGCGGAGTCCCACCCGGGGTTGAAGGTGAGCATGTTGCGGTCGAACATGCCCTGGAAGAGACCGATGGTGGTTGAGCCGTTCTGGAGGACCATCCAGTTGCCCTGGCCCATGTCGGTCTTGACGCGGAACCCGAGGGCTTCGTAGAAGGCGCGGGATGCAGCGATGTCTTTGACGGTGAGGCTGACGGAGAAGTTGCCGAGTTGCATGTTGGGATCACCGACGGGCGCGGGCTCGGGCTTGGCACCACCGCTGGCGGCGCAGCCTCCGAGGGCACAGAAGAGAAGGCCGAGCATCCATCGGTTCATGGGGTGATCCTTGAGAGAAGGGCGAGAGAATGCCCGGGCCGTTGCCGCGGGTCGGCGGGAGTGTACATGGAGCAGGAACAGGGCAAGAGGCAACGGGCAATAGGCACTAGGCGATGGGAAAGAGGGGAAGCGAGGAGGACTAGGCTGCGCCGGCTCTGGTTAGGAGGGTGGTGGTTGGAGAGGGGGTGGGTAAGTTGTGGGAGGAGTGAGTGGCGGAGGGGGAGGGGGAGGGGGACTGGCAGGCGGCTGCCAGGGTGAGGAGGTCATCGATGGAGGGGAGGGGCGGGATGGGGGGATTGGGTTGGAAGGGTTCGCCGAGCTTTGCTTTGCGCGCGGGGACTGGGATGGGGGAGGCGAACTTGAAGAGCATCTCTGCCGCGCGGCGGGTGGAGTCGAGAATTCGGCGGTGGCGGTCTTTGCCGAGGGGGGAGGGGTCGAAGGGTTGCTTGGCGAGTTCGGAGTACTTGGAGAGGGTGAGCTCGAGACCGGCGCAGGCGATGTGCTGGGCGCGGGGGGCGAAGATGGCGGCGACCTGGGCGATCGCGGCTTGGACGAAGGCCTGGGCCATGAAGGCTGCGAGGGCCAAAAGGGGGACGCCGAGGGTTTTGGCGATGGCGGGGGGCGTGTGCTCGGGGTCGAAGTAGAGGGAGAGGAAGGCGTCGAGGTCGGGGTTAGTGGAGGGTTTTTGATTGGTCTTCATGTGCGCAAGGTACGGTAGTGGGTTGGTGTTGTCAAGGGTTTGGTTTGGATTTTTTAAGGTTTTCGTGGCCGGTGGGGAACTTTGGTCGGTATTGTCTGGGACCTGAGCCCACAGAGGGCTCTTGGTTTGGAGGCGGGCGATGCCGGGTACATACTCACAGTTGCTCTTGCACGTTGTCTTCTCGACGAAGGGGAGGGTTCCGTGGATTGCGCCGGCGATCGCCGATCGCCTGTACCCGTATCTTCGCGGCATTGTCCATCGAGAGCGCGGGGTACTCCACAGCGTCGGAGGTGTGGAGGATCACGTCCATCTGTATCTTCGATGGCGGGCGGATGCGGCGATATCTGACCTCATGCGAACGGTGAAAGCTCGCTCGAGCAGGTGGATTCATGACGAGTTCCCCGAGTTGAACGGGTTCGCGTGGCAAGAGGGCTATGGGGTCTTCACGGTGAGCAAGTCGCAAGAACCCGCGGTGAAGCGGTACATCGCCATACAGCGCGAGCATCACAGGAGAGAGGACTACACGGCGGAGATGACGCGGCTTCTGACCGCTCACGGAGTGGAGTTTGACGAGCGGTACGTGATGGACTGATGGGCAGCGTGAACGAGCGCTGCCCCTCCGGGGCAGATGAGAAGTCTGTGGATGGATACACGGGTTGCGCTCCGCCCGCGAAGACGCGGGCTGCGCTCCACCCGTGGCAACAGGGCCGGCGTGCCTTCGGCACGCGGGATGTGAGGTGGGGCGCAATGCAGTGGCGCAGAGCGGAGCCACTTCAGCACAAGAGAGGACCAGTTGAGCAAACGCGAAGACGATGCCGCGAGTGCGTCGGATGCGATCCCGCTTCGTGTGCCCAAGTGGACGTCGGCCGAAGCGACTTTCAGATGGTCTCAGTTGAGCGGCAAGAACCAGTGGATGTAACCGCACTGGTTGCACACGAGGCAGTTTGCGCTCGGGTTCGCCCAGTCGAAACCGAAGAAGGTCGCGACGGCCGTGTTCAGTTGCGCGGTGCGATGCCAGAACTTGTCGTTCTTGCAGATCTCGCAGTGAAGATCGACGCCGCCGACTTGAACGGGCTCTGCCTGCCTGTCGCCGAATAGACCCATGAGTCACCTCGCAGTGTTCAGCAGTTGATTGAATGGAACTCAGTGCATCCACGGGTGTGGACCAGAGTCGGCACGTTAGGCCACGATCTCGATCTAGGGAATCCTCAGAGGTACATGCCGTACGAAGATCGGATCGCGTCGGGGCCGACTTTGGGGACTCGCGTTCGTCGGAACTCGCCGGTCCAACCCGGGTCGCCGGGGAGCACTTCACGGGAGCGGGACTCGTTCACGATCGGCACTTCGTGAACCTTCATCTGAGGGAGGATCGACGAGAGATGTGAGGCTGCGAACGCCGCGGGCGTGAGGATGAGTTCGTTGTCCTCGGTGAGGTACAACTGTCGCGCATCAAGATCGCCACGGAGAACGACCGGATGGGACTCTCGATCGTGCTTGTAGACCGCGTTGCACACGGCGCACTGCCGGTGCGTGGCGAACCTGCCGCGACCGGTTTCGAGCTTGCCGGTGGGCAGATGGTGGATGCACTTCCAGTCCGGGAGGATCGCCCCGCCAACCTCGATGGGACGCACGGCGATCCGCGCCATCCACGGCAATACACGGGAGAAGATGGACTCGTGCATTGCGAGCAGCGGACGGATGCCGGAGAAGAGCTTTCGTGGCACCCGACGAAGCCGCACGGGACGATCGAGGTCGGCATCTGCCTTGACCGAGAGGCAGCCCGAGCAGAGGTCATTCTCAAGGAACTGATTCTGCCACTCGGGGTCCGGGAGGTTGTAGCCTTGTTCCATCGGCTCGAGGAGCACGAGGTTCCCGACGGCCTCGTGCCACGGAATGTCCGGGCCGTCGATCTCGACGGGTGCGGGCGGTCTCGCCAACACTGGTCCTGCACACGGCTCAGCGGCGGGATTGCGAAGCATCAGCAGAAAGTCGGATAGCGAAGGAGCTACGAAGTACGTCTCCTCGTACAGATCGTCGAGTTCGACGCAGGATTCGAGCTCATTCACCCAGATTGTGCCCTTGTGCTCGCCTGCGCACGAATACAGCACCTGCATCGCGGCGGGTCCCTCTGCGATAGGGACCATGCCGGGCGGAAGGTCGCGGCACAGCTCGACCGAGACGGCGTCGAACGAGAGCTCGCTCGCATCGCGGGGAATGAGAACCCGAAGCCAGTCAACCCACGAGCGGGCAACCTCACCCGAGCGCCAGTACACGAACGGGGCACCGGCTCCCAGCGAAGGTGGCGAGGACGCGAACTCCATGAGCTCGGGCGGCCACGCAACCCCGAACATTTGCTGTGCGAGCTTTAGTTTGTCGACCAGCGATTGGTTCATCGTTTAGGACCACATGCCCTCGACATCATGATACGGGAAAGCTGGTGGCGCGTCGATGCGGTGGTTGTCGCCCCCAACTTCCTCGCTTCCCTCTCGCATCGCACGAGAACCTAGACCCGCAGGCCACAGGCCTCCGCAGCCCCGCCGCGACGCTCGACCGGTACCGTCACAGCATTCAGGTCGCGGCTGTTCCACAGCCGAGAGCGCTGTGCGAGGAACGAAAAGGACCGTGGGCAGCGTCACCGCGGGATGAGCCAGCACGCCCCTCCGCCCCTCCGCCCCTCCGGGCAACGCCGTGAACTAAGCGATGGGACGTTCGCGAGACGCGGCGGCGCGGCGGCGTTCGGCATCCGTGGCGCGGCGGACTCTCGGGGGTTTGAGGCGCAGCGGGGAAGGGGTGATCTTGGTGATCGGATTATGCCGTG
>JBEIUO010000089.1:0-7430 GCA_040374335.1 Phycisphaeraceae bacterium | reverse complement strand
CGTCGTCTCGTTGCCGCGGGGAGCGGGGCGGCGGACCCGTGTATCTACCTTATAGAGCCCAGCCGGAAGACCGGTCGGGGGAATGAGGGCAGGACGACAGCCCCGGCCCCCTCCGGGGCCCACCTCTCGTGGTCCGAGAGTATCTGGCATCTGGTCGCCGCTGACAACCCAAGGGAGAGGAATGGGGGCAGGTTTGGTGAGATTCCTTTGGGAGCGCGAGCCAGTGTTTCCCCGGCCCGGGGGGATATGCACAACGGGGGTGGTGTGCAAGTGGTGTGGGGCGAGGGGGTCGCGGCGTAGTTGTCAGCGGGTGCACAGGGCGTGCACAGGGCGTACACAGGGGGTGGATGTGGGGTGCGGGAGATTGCGCGTGGAAGGGGGTTGGTTTTCGCCTTCTCGGTATTTGTTCGATACACTTGGGCTTGGAGGGGCAAAGACGGAGCTCGAGCGAAATGAAGGTTATTTGCGATCGCGCGGCACTGATGGAGGGTATTAACCTGGTATCCGGCGCGGTTGCCGCGAGGACGCCGAGGGTGCAGCTTACGTGTGTGAAGCTGACGGCGACGAAGTCGTCTGGGGTGGGGGAGTTGATTCTGTCGGCGACGGACGCGGAGATTGCGCTGAAGCTGAGTCTGAGCCAGGTGGACGTGCAGACGCCGGGGGAGGCGTTGATTCCGGCGGACAAGCTGCGGCAGATCGTGTCGGCGGAGGATTCGGAGCCGACGCTGACGCTGGAGGTTGAGGGGGACGCGATGACGATCCGGGGGCGGGACGCCTTCTTTAAGGTGTTTGGCTATCCGGCGGCCGAGTTTCCGCCGATTCCGGACTTTCAGTCGGCGGTGGGCGGGACGGCGGAGATGGGGAAGGCGAAGGCCGTGATTTCGCATCCGGCGGGGTCGCTGTCGGAGCTGGTGGCGCGGACGTTGTTTGCGACGGCGAAGGAGAACTCGCGGTACGCGATCAACGGGGTGTTGCTGAAGCGTGACGGCAAGCGGCTGGAGATGGTGGCGACGGACGGGCGGCGCTTGGCGCTCGCGCGGGCGAACCTGACGACGACGGATAAGGATGCGAAGGCGATCGCGTGCATCATTCCGGTGAAGGCCCTGAGCATGCTGCAGAAGCTGATCCGGGACCACGACGAGCCGGTGCAGATCGCGATCACGGACAACCAGGCGTTGTTCTCGTTCGGGACGGCGGCGAGTCCGGGTCGTGCGGTGTTGATCTCGAACCTGGTGGAGGGCACGTTCCCTCCCTACGAGGACGTGATCCCGAAGGACCAGGACAAGAAGGTGACGTTCGACCGGGACGTGCTGGGTTCGGCGGTTCGGCGTGCGGCGCTGCTGACGAACGAGGAGTCGAAGGGGATCAAGCTGTCGTTCTCGGCGAAGAACAAGCAGGTGGAGCTTTCGAGTCGTGCGCCGGAGATGGGCGAGGCGAACATCAAGGCGGACCTGACGGCGTACGAGGGCGAGGCGGTGGAGATCGGGTTCAATCCGATGTTCATCTCGGACGCGTTGCGGGTGATCACCGACAGCGAGGTCGTGATGGAGCTGAAGGCCCCGAACAAGCCGGGTCTGATCAAGAGCGGCAACGACTTCCTGTACGTGGTGATGCCGGTGAACCTGCAGTAATCGTGCGGGCGATCGGCGTGGAAGGTCGCGGAAGGTTAAACCCATGGCACAGCAGATGCAATCCCCGAAGGGGACTCGTGATTTCTACCCACTGGACGCGGCGCGTCGCCGGTACATCACGGAGGCGTGGCGGCGTTCGTCGGTGATTCACGGGTTTGATGAGATCGATGGGCCGACGTTCGAGCACCTCGAGCTGTACACGGTGAAGAGCGGCGAGGGGATCGTGTCGGAGCTGTTTTCGTTCCGGCGCGACGGAGGGGAGAAGGACTACGCGCTGCGGCCGGAGTTCACACCGACACTCGCGCGGATGTATGCCGCGAAGGCGGGGTCGCTGCCGAAGCCGACGAAGTGGTTTTGCACGCCGACGTTTTTCCGGGCGGAGAAGCCGCAGCGGGGGCGTTTGCGGGAGTTTCTGCAGTGGAACGCGGACATCCTGGGAGATGACTCGCCGGGCGCGGATTGCGAGATCATCGCGACGTGTGTTTCGCTGCTGCGGAGCCTGGGGCTGACACCCAAGGACGTGCGGGTCAAGGTGAACCACAGGCGGGCGCTGAGCGAGTGGCTGTCGCAGCGTGGGTTGGAGGAGTCGCGGCAGTTGGGGCTGTTCAAGTTGCTGGATGGGAAGGGGAAGATGCCGCCGGCGGACTTTGCGCGCGAGGTGTCGGCCTTCGGGTTTACGTTGGAGCAGGCGGAGATCTTCCAGAAGGGGATCATCCGCACGACGGTCGATGAGGTTGATCCGACGGGGCACAAGACGGAGTACGTGGTTGATCTGACGTACTTCTCGCAGGCGGTTGCGCCGCTGGCGCAGGAGTTCGCGTCGGCGGGGATCATCGACTGGATCGACTTTGATCTCTCGATCGTGCGCGGGCTGGCGTATTACACGGGCATGGTGTTCGAGGTGCACGAGGCCTCGGGCGCGGAGCGTGCGATCGCGGGGGGCGGGCGGTACGACAACCTCGTTGAGTTGTTCGGCGGACCGCCGACGCCGGCGGTGGGATTCGGGATGGGGGACGTGGTGCTGAGCCTGGTGCTGCAGGATCGGGGGCTGATGCCGCCCGATTCGGAAATCATGCGGCGGACGGGGTGTACGGCGGAGGTGTTTGTGATCTCGAACGGGACGCCGGACTCGGAGGCGTTGCTGAAGCCGTTTGTGGCCAAGTGCCGCCTCTTGGGGATGCACACGCGTCACACGTATAAGACGACGCGGAACGTGGGGAAGCTGCTGAAGGAAGCGGCGGACAGCGGTGCGCGGGTGGCGGTGATTCTGGAGTCGGCGACGAGCGCGACGGTGAAGGATCTGGCGGCGGGTCAGCAGGTGACGACGCTGATCGACGGGTTGCCGGAGCGGATCCTGGCGGAGCGGCGCTGATCGGTTGGGGTGGTTGAAGTTAAAAAAAGAAAGGGCCCCGAGCGTGTGCTCGGGGCCCTTTGATTTTTGGAGTTCCTGACGCGGGCCTTGGTGGCCCGGTGTCGGGATCAGCAGCCCTGGTCCCAGGCGCGGAAGAAGGAGATGACGTCGTCGCCGTCGACGGAGCCGTCTTCGTTGACATCGGCTTCATCGAGGCCGTTGTCCCAGTCCTGGAAGAACGCGATGACGTCGTCGCCGTCGACGGAGCCGTCGCGGGTGTAGTCACCGGTGCAGGGCGGGGCGTAGATGCCCTGGGCGTTGAAGGAGGAGATGGGTTCCCACTCGCCGTCGCCGTCGGTATCGGCCTCGATGATGACGGTGAAGGTGGTGGTGACGTCGGGGAGGACCATCTGGAGGGAGACATCGACGGTTTCGACGGCGCCCTGCTGGAGGTTGAGGGAGCGGAGGATGGGCTCGCCGGGGGGCAGGCCGTTGAGGCTGATGTACTCGACGTCGGGTGTCATGTCCGGGCCGATGACGCGGAGGCGGAGGGGGGCCTGGAGCGGGCCGCCGGAGGTGTTGACGAGCCCGAAGCGGGTGCTTGCACCGATATCGAGCGGGACGCGGAGGATGGTGTCGGTGAGCACGGGGTTGAGCACGGCGCACAGGTCGCGACGGTCCTGCACGGAGCCGTGCCCGATCATGGTTTCACCGGTGACCGTGTTGGTGGCGACGAACTCGTAGCAGGAGGTGAGGCCTGCGGCGGTGAGGCCGGCGGGGCGGGCGATCACCACCGGGATGTTGACGCAGCTGTTGGCCGCGATCGTGATCGGGAACACGGCGGAGGTCGTGAAGGTGGTTGGGCCGGCGACGGAGCATCCGGGGCCGATGGGGAGGCCGGAGAAGGAGCCGATGTAGGTCTGCGGGATGGAGTGGTTGTTGCAGATGGTGACGTAGGTCGAGACCTGCTGCTGGTTGAGGCAGAAGGGGATGTCCCAGTTGGTGGCGACGGTGTCCTTGCACTTACCGGCGGCGGCGGCCGTGAAGAGGCCCATGACTTCGGCGGGCGTGAGGGCCCGCTTGAAGATCTCGAGCTCGTCGAGGCAGCCACGGAAGTAGCCGTCGTTGCTGAAGGAGCGGCGGCCGATGAGCAGGGGGCTGCTGTTGTCGACGTTGCCGGGGCGGCAGGTGGGGTCGAAGGTGGCGACGGGGACGCCGTCGACGTAGAAGCGACCACCGGTGACCGAGTTGCGCTGGACGGTCACGGCGACGAGGTGCCAGTTGCCGTCGGCGATGAAGCCGGCGACACCGGAGCCCCAGTTGGTGCACGCGGCGGTGGGGTTGCAGGCGCAGGAGCCGCTGGGACCCGCGGCGTCGGCGAGCTGGAAGCCGAGCTGGCCGTTGGCGATGTAGAAGGAGTAACCCTGGACGCGGGGGGTGTTGACGCGCTTGTCGCAGATGATCTCGACACCGTTAGTGCTGGTGGTGCGGATCCACGCGTCGATCGAGAGATCGCCGGTGCCCAGGTCGATCGAGGGAGCATCGGGAACGCGGACGCGGTCGTCGATGCCGTCGAAGCACAGGGCTCCGGCGACGACGCCCGGGGTCGGGGTCGGGCCGCCGGCCCAGAAGCCGTCGTTGTTCACGACGATGTCGTTCGCGCGGGGACCGGCGAGTTCATCGAAGGGGAACCAGGCCCACATGCCGCCGGGGGGACGCACGCACGGCGTCGGGCAGGCGTCGGTGCGGCGGGTATCGCCGGGGGTGGACTGCCACTGGAAGGTGAAGAGCTCGGGGCGGTCGACGGGCGGCATCTGGAAGTTGACGACCGGCGGGGGAACATCGTTCTGCGGGAGATCGATGAAGCGCTGGCAGACTTCGGTCGAGTCGCCCGCGGGGCTGGTCTCGACGAGGTAGAAGTCGTTGATGCCAGAGCCCCACGAGTTCGTGTAGCCGCTGAGCGCGAGAACGCCCGCGGGGGTGACGTCGATCGACTCACCGATGTCGGTGCCGGGACCGCCGTAGACAGAGCACCACTGGAAGTTGCCGGCGAAGCCGACCTTCAGCATGGACGCGCCGTTGTTGGCGATGTTGGCGGTGGTGCCGCCGACGATCACGCTGCCGGTGGTGTCGGCGTTCTCGATGGCGTTGTTCGCGACGAAGTTCTGGTACTGCCGGTACCACGCGAGGTTCGCGTTGAGGTCGGTGCGGAAGACGAACGAGTTGTTGTTCGCGCCGGCTGCGTTGGACCGCTGACCGGTCACGAACAGCGAGGCCTGAACGCCGGGAACCAGGTTGGTCCCGAAGTCAGGGATCTGGGCCGGGCCGATGGTCCGGGCCAGGAAGAAGTTGCCCATGTTGTCCGAGCGACACACCACCGTGTCGGTGTCCGCCACGCCCTGACGGCTCGTGTACCCCGTCACCACCAGGTTGCGATCCGGGAGTTCGTGCACGTCCGTCAGCGACGCCCACGTGCTCACGCCGAACCGGCTGTCCTGGTACACGCGGGAGAAGACCACCGCGCCGGCGTTAGTCGTTCGCGTCATCACGAAGCCCTGCGCGGCAAGGCCCGGGGCCTGCATCCGGCTCGTCATCACGAACTCCCCGTTCCCGCAGACGGTAAGGCCGGTCGGACCGGCCGCGCCGCCAACGAACGGAGTGCCCGTGTAGGCACGCGCCCAGACCAGGTTGCCCGCGGCATTGACGCGGGCCAACGCGGCGCCGAAGCCCAGGGGGCTGCTGTTGGTTTCACCCGCGACGATGTACCCGCCGCCGAACGCGGCCGGGACTTCCTCGACGCGGTTGGCGCTGTCGCGACCCTGGCCGCCGAAGACGCTGTCCCACTGGAAGAGCCCGTTGGCGTCGACCTTCACGAGGTACATCTGGATGTTGCCGTTGATGTTCCGCGAACCGGCCATCAGGTAGCCGCCGTCGCTGGTGTTGATCACGGATTCGGCCCGCTCGTCAAAGCCCAGGCCGTAGGTGTTCTGAAACTGACCCTGTGCCGTGGCCGCCAACCCCGCCGCTGCCAGACACGCGAATACGCCGTACTTCATAGGACCCCAGTTCCCTTTCTCTGATCCCCGGGTCCGTCGCGACCTTCGCTCGTGCCCGGGAGATCTCTCTGCGTAGTCCGCCAACGCAAACGACCCCAAGCTACTCACGCAAAAGGTTCCGACACCATGGAATTCACCCGGATCCCCTCGTTTTCCCTGTCTACGGGGGCGATAACACAACCAGGCCCCCCGCCGCGGGGCCTGACCTTGCCACCCTCGGGTGTCTTTCGCGCTACTTGGGTGCCGCGAGCTTCTTCTCGATCGCCCGGGCGAGCCGGACGGCCAGATCGTCGTCGCGGGTGGTGGCGACCTCGTATTGAGGCCACACGCCGCGCTCCGACATCGCGGGATCGAGGGTGCCGGAGGACATGGAGATCGCCCGGGGATTGGGCTCGAGGCTGTAGTTCTGCGTGCGGTACACAACGACCTCCACCCGGCCGGTCCGGGGGGTTTCGGGCGTGGCGTGCGGTGGATCGAAGGTGATCCGCACCCGGCGGCTCTGGTGGTTGATCGTGTCGCTCAGCTCGGCCCGCACCGTGCTCTGCTCGGCATCCCACGGTGTGAAGAGCCCTGACGACCCCTTTGCGTCCGTCGAGAGCACGCCCTCTTCGGCGTCCACCCGCTCCAACGCGAACCGGTACTCCCGCAACACCTCGCGCCCGGCGAGAAAGGCGTCCGGGTACGCGCCCGCGCCCACCTCGAACGTCGGCGGACCCTTGGCCCGACATCCGACGAGTCCCATCGCGACCACCAACAGGATCATCAGCCCACTCTTCATACCTTCAGCATAGCGAACTACCCCGCCCCGCACGTCTACCCCCGCGTTCGGCCCTCGATCGGTGCGGTTTTTCCGGTTCAGGCCCTCGTCCCGCCGATACTCACCCGTCCGCCCGGAGGGCGGAGTGTCGCCGCGCGCGGCAACACCAGCACGGAGGCCCCCATGCTCGACGCTCCCCGTTCACGTCCTCACGCCCTTCTCGCGGCACTCGCGACCATCCCGCTCCTGCACGGCTGCGGTTCATCCTCCAAATCCGCGCCCTCCGACGGCGTCAACACCTCCCTGATGGCCCTGGCCTCGGGCGAGGCCGACGGTGTGCTCATCGCCAACCCCAAACTCGACGACCGCCCGATGAGCGTCGAAGAGACCCTCCTCGCCAACGCGGAGTTCATCGAACGCCAGTACGCCGAGGCCATTCAGCGGAAGAAGACCACGCCCGCCGCCCCCACCCCATCCTCCCCCAACACCACTCCCGAGGCCTCCACCGGGCTGGGCTCCTTCGAAACGACCACCCCCCAGGCCATCACGCAGGACCCCTACGTGCTGGGTCAGGCCGACGAAGCCTGGTCCCGCGAGGCCGCCGCGACCGCCCCCAGCAACGCCACCGCCGCGGG
>JBEIUO010000245.1:0-4928 GCA_040374335.1 Phycisphaeraceae bacterium | reverse complement strand
GTGGCGTGGACAGCGACGACGTGATCTTCTTCTTCGGGCGCTGGGACCTGGGGTGCTGAGCCGGGTTATTCCTTCACGCGGATCACGACGAGCGTGCGGTCGTCGACGCGCGGGCTGAGGCCGGAGAACTGGCGGAGCTCCCAGAGGATGTGCTCCATGATCTCCGACGCGGTGGCGTCGCGCTTGAGGCTGAAGCAGTTGAGGATCGTCTCGCGGAGCCGCTTCTTGCCCCAGCGCTGGCCGGAGAAGTTCGTCGTGTCCACCATGCCGTCGGTGTAGGCGATGATGACGTCGCGCGGGCGGATGTCGAAGATCGCGCGCTGGTAGCGCTGCGAGGGATCGATGCCGACGACCATGCCGCCGACGCTGAGCTCGTCGATGTCGGCGGTCGTGGGTGCGCGGTGCTTGGGCACGCGCACGACGATCGGGGGCTCGTGCCCGGCCGAGCAGTAGGTCAGCCGCAGGCGCGAGGGGTCGAGCACGCCGTACCAGAGGCTGGCGAACTCGTTGTCGCGCGTGTCGAGGCAGAGCGCCTGGTTCACCTTCGCGACCACTTCGTCGATGTCGTATGTGCCCTGCACGTGGGCACGCAGGCTGGCCCGCACAGCGGACATGAGGAGCGCGGCGGCGATGCCCTTGCCCACGACGTCGCCGACGGCGAGGCCGAGGTGCCCGTTGAGGTCGATGAAGTCGTAGAAGTCGCCGCCCAACTCAAACGACGGCACATACTTGGCCGCGATGTCGAGCGTGCGCATCGTCGGCATCCCGTGGGGGGAGCATGCGGCGTTGAACGTCGGCGGCGAGCTGGAGCTGGCGCTGGATCCGTTGTTCTTCCTGCTCCAGCTTGGCCAGGCGGGCCTGTTCAAGCGCGGCGGCGGCCTGCTGCGCGAGGGAGGCGACCGTGTGACGGTCCCACTCGTCGAACGAGCGCGGCGTGCGCGAGTAGAGTCGAATGACGCCGAGCGGGCGGTTCTGGAAGACCAGGCCGGCGTGGATGGCGGCGCCGAGGCCCTCCGCGGCGGCGCGATCGCGGATCAGGATGCGGTCGTCGCGGGCGATGTCGTCCGAAACGACCACCTTGCCCGCGAGGGCTTCGCGGTCAAAGAGGCGGTCCTTGCTCAGTGGGAGCGGGCTCTCGAGCCACTCGCGCGAGAGGTTGCGCGAGGTCATGTGCACGAGGTCTTCCTCGTTCGTCGCGAGGATGCCCTCGGAATCTTCCGCGAGGAGCACCACCGAACCGGCGTCGAGCCCTAAGACCTCCAAGGCGCTCTCGATCGCGACGTCCAGCACGCGCTGCGGGCTGGTGGCCCGAACCAGGACGGAGCTCATGCGGGTCAGCGCGGCGAGTTCCTTGACGCGGTGCTTGAGTTCGAGGTCGTGCTGGCAGAGTTCGGAGGCCGCCTTCGCGAGCATGCCGACCGTGCGTTCCAGCCGCTGGCGTGCGTCCGCCTTCGCGAGCTTGGGCTTGCCCTCGCCGACGACGAAGGACCCGATGGTGTTGCCGGCGACGATGAGCGGGACCGTCGTGAAGTCGGTGCCGACATCGGGGGCGTCCGCGACGGAGACGGCCGCCCAAGCGGGTTCGTCGGGGCGGGTAACCTCGCGCTTCACGATCACATGGCCGCGGGTGTCACGGAGCTGCACGACGACGCCGGTGAGGGCGGTGACCTCGGAGCAGAATGCCGCGAGCGAGCCGTCGGTGAGGAAGTCGAGGATGGAGACCCGGGCGGCGTTGGTGACGGTCTTGGGGATGGCGAAGATCCCCGTGCGGGGGCCGGAGGAGTTGCCGGAGTTGGAAGAAGAAGCGGTGCTCAACGAGGTGACTCGATCCTACTTGGAGGGTTCCTGGGGTGCGGGCGTTGGGGCGGGTTGCTCGATGGGTGCTTCGGCGGGGGGCTCGATGGGAGCGAGGGGGGCCGCCGGGGGCTTGAGCCAGATTTCGCGGAGGACCACGGCGAGGTTCTGCTCGGCGGTGCTTCCCCCGCGTTCGTAGGCGTCGAGGCTGGGCGCGATGTCGGCGGTGAGTTCCGCCTGGTATCCGACGTACGCAAGAAGGAGCGCGGTCTCGCGGTTCAGCTCCACTCCCATTCGGCGGGCGTCGTCGAGGCGTTCGCGGAGCGAATCAGCCTGGGTCTTGAGTCGGGGCACTGAGGGGATCGAACCGCCGATGTAGCGCACGGCGATCAACTCGGGGTGGTTGATGAGCAGTTCCTGGAGGTTGAGCGCGGCAGAGACGTGCAGGCCCGCGCCGATCTGCGCGTGGATGCGGCCGACCATCGCCATCGGGTCGCCGGCCTTGTAGGAGAGGGCCCGGGAGAATCGTTCCTCGGCGCTGAAGTAGACACCGTCCTGAAGGAGTCGCTGGCCCTGGCGCATGTGGAGCTCAAAGGGGTCGTCGATGATCCCCTCGCCGAATCCGAGTTTGCCCAGGGTTCCGCCCGCCGCGCGGATGATGCCGAGCGTGCGTTCGTCGATTTCGAGCTTGGGCTGGTCGCGGGCGTCGTCGCGGTTCTTGACGGCGTTTCGCCAGGACCCGGGGACGTACTCGGTGGGCTTGCGGTCGGTGGCGTGCATGAGGTCGGCGTCATCGGGAGTCGAGGCTTTGACCTCGGTGGATCCGAAGCGTTCGCTGAGCTCGTCGAGGCGGCTGCGCCACTCTGGCTTCTGGGGTTGATCGACGGCGGCGTCACCCGGGGTCGGGAGGGCCGTGGGGTCGGGGTTCGCGGGCTCGACCGGCTTTGTCGGCTCGGTGGGTGTCTCGGTTGCGGGCTTCGTGGGCTTGGTTGCGCCGGCGAAGAGGTCCAGCTTGGTCTTGACGCCTTCGTACGCAGACCGGTAGTTGGCGGGAGTGGCCTGCGCGGAGATCGCGGCGGCGCTGCCGGCGGCGGCGGAGTTGGCGGGGCGTTCGCGCTTGGTCTCGGCCGCCGGGATGTACTTCACGCCTAGGAGCGAAGATGCCGCGATGGTCTCGACCCCACCCTGGGCCTGGCGGTAGCCGACGAAGGCGGGGCGGAGGTCGCGGTTGGCGGAGTAGAGGGATGTGGAGCGGAGCGCACCCTGGTCCGGGGTGACGAGCCCGCGCCGTTCGGCGTTGTCGGAGCTTGCACCGGAGATGCTGGCGTCGATGGGCTTGTCGGTGAGGCGGTCGAGGGAGCGGGCGTTACCGGTGGAGAATGTGTACTGGTAGCGGAGGGAATCGGTCCCGCGGACGGATGAGGTCACGGTCTTCGATGACATCGAGTCGCGACGGAAGGCGAACGTGCTATCGCCGGCGGTTGCACCACGGAAGTCGGTGGGTGCGGCGTAGCCGACGGAGCCCCGGAAGGCCTTGCCGCCACCGATCTGACCGGTGACGAGGGCGTTTCGGCGGGCGACTTCCTCGCGGAAGTTCTTGCGTGGGGTGTTGCCGGTGCCGCCCTTGCGCATGTCCTTCTCAAGACCCCGGCCATCGCCCAGCGCGTTCTGCGCGACAGCGACCTGGGGGAGGATGGCGAGTAACCCGGCGACGAGAATCAGGATGGCGGGCGAGAGCTTCATGTGGTCCTCCGGGACAGCATAGAGACAGGTGAGACGAGCGAGGCGGGTCCGGGGTTCGGCGGCGCGGGAATTCGCGATCTTGTTCGTTCTTTGATCGGATTGGTTACACAGAACTTCGCGCTGATTCCTCCATCGGGTGTTGCGGACGGCGGACGGAAAAACGGGATCGACAAACTGCCCAACAAAGCACCCCACCCGACCTCGCGGCCGAGATCGGACTCTGTTTGGATTTCATCCTAGAGAAGGAAGGGGGCCACATCAACCCACCCGTTCGGCCTTTTGCTCCCGGGACATCAACTGCCCGATCGCCTCGATCGGGTCCACCGCCTCAAAGAGGATGGAGTGGACCGCCGCGGCGATGGGCATCTCGACCCGGTACTTGGCGGCGAGTTCGACCACGCTCTTGCAGGTGGCGACCCCTTCCACCACGTACGGGGAGCTGGCGAGGTAGGCGTCGAGCTTCTGGCCCTTGCCTAACGCCTCACCGCAACTGCGGTTACGGCCTTCGCGACTGAAGCAACTGGTGGCCAGGTCCCCCACTCCCGCGACCCCGAAGAACGTGTCCGGGGATGCCCCCATGGCCAACCCGAGCCGGGCGATCTCGGCCAGACCCCGGGCGAGCAGGGCCGACTTGGCGTTGTTGCCGGCCTGCAGACCGTCGACCACGCCCGCGGCGATGGCGATGACGTTCTTCACCGCCCCGGCGAGCTCGACCCCGAGGACGTCGGGGTTGGTGTAGACCCGCATCCACGAGGTGCCGAAGGTTTGTTGGATCCGGGCGGCGAAGGCCTGGTCGTCGCTGGCGGCGATCATGGCGGCGGGGAGGCAGCGGGCGAGCTCGGCGGCGATGGTGGGACCGGAGAGGACGCCGATGGGGCGGGGGCGGGCGTCGGGGTTATCTACTTTGATGTCGCGAAGGACCTGGGCGATGATCTGGGAGGGGCGGAGGAGGGTGGAGTTCTCGATGCCTTTGGCGACGGAGACGACCCCTGCCGCGGGGAGGGCGTGGTGACCGAGGCGGGTCCAGACCTCGCGGATGTGCTGAACGGGGATGGCGGAGACGATGATGTCGGCACCGTCGAGGGCTTCGGCGTCCTTGAGGCAGATGCGGACGGAGGGGGGGAGGACGAAGCCCGCAAGTCGGGAGCTGGACCTTGTTTGCGCGAGGCGGCCGGCCTCGTCGGGGCTGTGGCCCCACATCGTGACGCGGGGGATGTCGCCGGTGCGGTCGCGTCCGGCGAGCATGGCGGCGCACACGAGCCCCATCTGGCCGAGGCCGAGGATGGCGACACTCTTGGCGCGACCGGCCGGGGCAGGGGATGGGGAGGGGGAGTTTGGAAGAGAAGGGTCGGGCATGGTGGTGGGTCGGCGAACAAGGGGGCGGGGTTTCG
>JBEIUO010000372.1:0-3805 GCA_040374335.1 Phycisphaeraceae bacterium | reverse complement strand
TCGGCCGGTTGTCGGCCTTGAAATCGCCGTAGTTGGCGATCGGGAGGCCCGGGAGCGACTGGGTTCCGAAGACATTCGGTTCCCAGTCGTGCTTCCAGAGCGGTTCGTAGGCGGCGAACTTCAGGGCCCGGTTGAGCGTGCGTTCAAGAAGGTGGGTGAACCAGAGTTGGTACTGGCGGTTGGGGTTTTGGTGGATGAGGAAGAGGTCGTCAATGGCACTCGGCGGATCTGCTGCCCAGCCGTATGAAGAAGCAGCCGTGGCCCAGGCGGTTTCCAGAACCTCAGCATCGGGCATCGGGGGCTCGACGTCCGGCATGGGCCGAGCGCGCAGGCTGGGATCCCACAGTGTTTCCGTCCACAGGAGATCGCCGCCGAGCACCAACTCCGTGTCGAAGTAGACACCGCCAACGGGGGCGGGCATCCTGGGGAGCGTTTCGGCGTTCACCGACCAGAGTCGGAGGGCCTCTTCCATCCAGCCGCGAGCGCCGCGTTGATTCCATGGGTCGTTGGTGTCACACGTGCCGCACAGGCGGGTTCGCATGTAGGGGTTCATGTACTGAAGGAGCAAGCTTGTCTGCTGCTCGGGCATGTTCTCGAATCCGTTGACCCAAAACTCGGTGGCCGCCTGTTCCGTGGGATCAGCGACAGAACCGTCACCACCGTAACTGCCCCCGAAGTTGAAGACCTCGATCGCCATCCTGGCCTGGTACTCCAAGAGGTGGACCGGATCTGGATTGGCACCGAGCAGCTTCCCGTAGTACTGATGGGCCTTGTTCCAGAACTGGATGGGTTCGGCTGACGTCTGATTGGGGGGGACGTACAAGCCGACCATGTTGATCGGGAGCATCGGGATGAAGCGGCGGTCCCACTGGGTGCCGAGGTAGTCGCAGGGCCACCATTGGCAATCTTGGGAATCCGCCGTGAAGCACACGAGGTTGCCCTCGGAGTCGTGGTCGTAGCACCGCTGCGGCTGGATGAGCAGCACCGGCTGGTCGCTCGTCGGGGGCGAGAGGTCCTGGGCTGCCGCGGGCAAGGCCAGGCCGGCGAGTGCGGACAGAGAGACAGCGGTGCGGCCGCATGAGCGCATGAGATCCTCCGGAGTTGAGGAATAACACAACGGGCTATCGACGACGTCTCACGGCGAGCGTCGTGAAGCTGATGGCAATCATGAAGGATGAAGGGGAAGGGAGAACGGCAACCCAGGATTCGGCCAGGAGCCCATTGCGTCCAATGCCACCGATGACCAGCCCATCGGCGGAGCAGTAGATCTTTTCTGTCGAGAGCGTGAGGCCTGATGGGATCGAAACGCCATTGGCTTGGAAGTACTCGTCGAGGCGGCGGATGCCCTCGGATTGGGTCCATATGAAGAGGGTTTGAGGGCCGCTCCAGGGGGCACCCGAGCCGATGATGGTGTTGCCGTCTGCGCTCATCGCGAGCGCGTAGGCGCTACTGAAGAGGGTGTGCCCCGGATCGAGAACCGTGGTCGCACCTGTCGCGGAAACAAGAATGGGCTCATCCCACTGCGATGCTCCGGCCATCCACATCCCATCGGGCGTAATGGCGTCCAGCCTCAGAATGCTGGGGAACAGCGTGTACCCCGCGGACTCGGTCCACCTGAATGCGTGTCCGTTGCCGGAGAACAAGTCGAACCCGTACCCAACCGCCACGGAGCCGTCGAAGTTCGTTGCGACGGCGCGTCCGTTGGTTGCACCAGGAAAGACCTGACCAAGGCTGACAAAGCCCGTCTCCTCGGTCCAGCGCACGGGCTCGCCGAATGTCGAGGTACCGCTGGTCCGTTCGGCGTGGCCGACAACGACAGTGGCGTCGCCGCTCACGGCCCAGGCGTAGGTGTTCGGGCGGCCAGAGTAGTAGCCGAGAATGGTGGGCGAGCCGTTCACTGGGTCCCAGGTGACAGCGGAGTTCCCCCCACGCACGGTGTCGTATCGGAAGCCGACCGCTCGTTCACCGTTTGCGGAGAGCCCCGTGTACCGGTTGTAGCTCGGTGCCGGATCAGGCGCGATGACGAGCGGAGTGCCCGGCCGCCATGTGAAGCTGTCGCGAGGGCCCCCTCCAAGCCGGCTCGAATACCCAATGAGGCGTTCACCATCGGCGGTCATGCCACCGATTGGAGTGTCACCGTGGCCTTCTGGGATCCCGGATCGATAGAACCCCACCGGCGCCCGCTGCCCCCACGCCGCGTGAGGTGTTCCAACCACCCCACCCGCAACCGCCATCAGAACCAGTGTGCGCAGCATCAGCGTTCTCCTTGAAGAGGGTCCAAGAAGAAACTGCCACACACCGGCCGCCGCGGCCAGCAAAGTGTCGGAATAAGACGAACAGAACGAAGATTCAGCCCGCGCGTGCCAAACACACCCCGACCCCCCCCCCAAACGGGAAGGAACCGGCGGTCTGGTTGTTGCAGGCGGCTGAGCTCACAAGACCTCCGGGGCTTGACGCCCGGGTTGGGACAAATCGGGACTCGCCCGCCGCGCTCTCGTGTATTCGCGGCGGGCGTGATGTGATACTACCGGACGTTGGGTTGGGATGCAAGTGAGAATCATCATGTGGACACACGGTGGGTGGGCGAGACCATGTCTTCATATGACACATATCTGAAGAGGACGGGCTTCGCTCAGGTTGGACGAGCGAGGTCTTGCCCGTTGACCGAGCCCGCGAGCCCGGCGAGTGTGGACAGAGAGACAGCGCAGCGATTCCACGTTCGCATACAACCTCCGCGACACAAGTGACCGGAAACTACCGCTGGCGACGACCGAGGGGGAAACACGCACCTGAGGTGCGGCGTTGTGGTGGCGGGGGTGCAACACAGACAGCGGTTGGAAAACCGCTGAAACCCAGCGGTCTGGAGACCGCTGCCACCGCGGCGGAGGTGTGCGGGAACGCTTTGGCTTGAAAGCAAAAACAACAGCGGCGTGCGCTTGGGCGCACGCCGCGGGGTTGGGTGGTGGGTTGGGTTTAGACGCCGAGGAGTTCCATGGCGTTCTTGACGATGTCGTCGACGCTGAGGCCGCACATCTTGAGGACTTCGTCGGGGGACTTGGCGCTCTTGGGGATTCGGCGGACGTGCATCTGCTTCATCTTGAAGCCGTCGCCGCTTTCGAGGAGGGCTTCGGCGACGGCGGAGCCGAGTGCGCCGCCGAAGTTGTCTTCGACGGTCATGACGTTGCCGCCGGACTGGCCGATGATGTCGAGGACGCCGTCGGAGTCAAAGGGCAGGGAGTACATGTCGATGAGGCCGACGGAGATACCCTTCTTGTCGAGGATCTCGAGGGCCTTGTTGCATTCGTGGACCATGTAGCCGGCGGCGCAGATGGTGAGGTCGCGGCCTTCGGCGAGGTGCTCGAAGCCGCCGAGGTTGAAGACGGCGTCGTCGCTGTAGAGGAACTCGACGTCGGGGCGGCCGGTGCGCATGTAGCAGACGCCCTCGTACTCGGCCATGACCTGGGTGAGGGCGTAGGCGGAGTAGGCGTCGGAGGGTTGGAGGACGTAGCAGCCGGGGTTGCCGCGGTGGTCCTTCATGGTGGCGAAGGAGCGGAACCAGGCGACGTCGGGGAGGGACATCTGGCTGGGGCCGTCGGCGGCGAGGGTGACGCCGCAGTGGCTGCCGATGATTTTGAGGTTGGCGCCGGAGTAGATGGCCATTTCGATCTGGTCGTAGGCGCGGGTGACGAACTTGGCGAAGGTGGAGCAGAAGGGGATCTTGCCGGCGGCGGAGAGGCCGGCGGCGACGGAGATCATGTTCTGCTCGGCGATCTTGCACTCCATGAAGCGGGAGGCGCAGGCGGTG
>JBEIUO010000739.1:0-1988 GCA_040374335.1 Phycisphaeraceae bacterium | reverse complement strand
GCTCGTGGTACCACATCCACGCCTCGGGATTGATCGGCTCGCCCACGCTCCCCAAAACCCGCAGGCACCCCATGTCGTGCCGCGCAGGAAGATCATCCCCCCACTTCATGAACGTGCGGATCGCCGTCGGCGCCGTGTAGAAGTGCGTCACCTGGTGACGCTCGATGATGTCCCAGAACCGATCGTTCCCCGGAAAGTTGGGCGCCCCCTCGTACATCAGCGTCGGCACGCGGTTCATCAGCAGCCCGTACAGCACGTAGCTGTGACCCGTGATCCACCCCACGTCCGCCGTGCACCAGAAGATCTCCCCCGCCCCCGGCGTCAGGTTGAACGTCACCCGCGCCGTCATCTGCACGTACGCCAGATACCCGCCCGTCGTGTGAACGATCCCCTTGGGCTTCCCCGTCGATCCGCTCGTATACAACAAGAACAGCATGTCCTCGCTGTCCATCGCCTCGCACGCCGCACCCGCCCCCGTCGTCGGCACCGCCTCGTGCCACCAGTGAAACCGCGTCTTCCCCCCGCTCGGTAGCGCCGTGTGCCCCGTCCGCTTCAGCACCAGCACATGCTCGATCGGATGCCCCTGCGCATCCAGCGCCTCGCACGCCTCCGCCACGTTCCGCACCAGCGGCACCACCTCGCCCCGCCGGAAACCCCCGTCCGCCGTCACGATCACGCGGCTGCGCGCATCAAACGCCCGCTCCGTGATCGCCGTCGGCGCAAAGCCACCGAAAATCACCGAGTGCACCGCGCCGATCCGCGCACACGCCAGCACCGCCACCGCCAGCTCCGGCACCATCGGCATGTACACCGTAACCACGTCCCCCTTCCCAACCCCCATCCCCTTCAGCGCCTCCGCGCACCGCGCCGCCTCGTCCCGCAACTGCCGGTACGTCAGCCGCCGAATCTCCGGCGCGCCCCCCACCGCCATCGGCTCCCCCTCCCACACAATCGCCACCTCATCCCCGTGCCCCGCGTCCACGTGCCGGTCCACGCAGTTGTCGCACGCGTTCAGCTTCCCTCCCACAAACCACTTCGCGTCCGGCGCGTGCCACTCCAGCACCTTTGCCCACGGCTTCACCCACCGCAGCTTCGCCGCCTCCTCCCCCCAGAACCCCTCAGGGTCCGCCACACTCCGCGCGTGCAAAGCCTTGTACGCCCCCATCCCATCCACATGCCACTTCGAAAACCCCATGCTCGCCGCGCTCGGCGGCTGAAACACCCGGGTCTCGTGCAACAGATTGTCGATCTCGTTCGCGGTGTGGTTGTCGGCCATGGCCCAAGTGTACCGGTTCCGCTCGCAAGCGTCACCACCGCCAACCCACCACACCCTCTGGAAATCGCACCAACTCACGCCCACTTCGAACTACCGAATCCCCCCCTCAGCACGGCTGCTCCCCCGCCGCCTGCACCGCATACCGCTCCGCCACGTCCCTCCCGATCGAGTTCGCAAAATCGTACGTGTTCATCTTCTTGATCGGCGGCGAGTAGATGTGCAGCGTGATCAGATCCGTCCCCGGCGCCTGCATGTTCGCCACCTGGTGAATGTCCGCGTCATCCGCCGCGCACACGTACCCCGGATTCATCTCGATCGTCGCCGCCGGACAGATCAACCCCGACGCCG
Source organism: Phycisphaeraceae bacterium (assembly GCA_040374335.1). Lineage (GTDB taxonomy): Bacteria > Planctomycetota > Phycisphaerae > Phycisphaerales > UBA1924 > JBEIUO01. Next base: position 364 of record JBEIUO010000739.1, on the reverse strand, counting down.
TCGGCCTGAACCGGATCTCCGTCCCCGTCCCCTCCACCACCCGGAACGCGCACGACACACCCTGGTGATCGTGAATCGGCGTCACATCCCCCGAGTGCCAGCACAGCGCGAGCAACTCATACCACGGCGACTCCGTAATCGTGTTCCGCTTGTACCCCCGCGTCCCGAACACGCAGCACGGCGCAATATCGCACCGCGACACCTCAACCCCCTCAAGCAACTTCGTCAGCACCCCAAGGTCCGCGCGCCCCGACAGCGAGTCCAGGTACGCGATCAACGCCCCCAGCTTCGGAAACTTTGCCTTCACGTCTGTACTGCCATCGGTCGTTGCAAGCATCGCGTGGGCCTCCTCGCCCCAGCAGTG
>JBEIUO010000580.1:0-2734 GCA_040374335.1 Phycisphaeraceae bacterium | reverse complement strand
TACCAGACCCTCAACGGATGCGGGCCGGCGCGGGGGTACAACGCACGCCCAAACCGACTCGGCATCAAGCGGCGGAGCGGGGCACCGCTGGCATGGGGCAACAGAACCGGGACCAATGTGAGCCGATTGACGGCGGTCTGGGTTGACCTGGACGCGTACAAGCGCGGCATCGACCCGCATACCGCGATCGCGCGTGCTCGTGAGCTGGTGGGTCGCGGCGAAATCCCGATGTGGTCGGCGGAGCTGTATTCGGGTCGCGGTGCCTGGCTGATCTGGCTGTTGGGCGAAGATGGCACACAACGCGACGCGGTGCGGACGCGGTGCGGGATGGAATCCGCTGGCAAGCCCGTCATCGTCTATCCGGAGCGGGTGCGAGTGTGGGAGGCGTGCATCCTGCAACTGCATCGCCGGCTGTTGGCGGTTGAATCCGATTCGCAGGTGAAGGATCGTTCCCGCGTCGCTCGCGTGGCCGGTTCGATCAACAGCAAGAGCGGCGAAGAAGTCTATTTCGCAGTGCATCGGCGAGCATCCGACCGCCTGCCCGCGTGCTATTCGCTGAAGGAAATGGCCGCGCTGCTGAAGGTGGATCTGCCGGAACAACGCAAGCGGAAACCGCGTGCTGAGGTATCACCCGAGCGGTCGGAGAAGGCGAGACGCGCCCAGCTGATCCTGAACAGAGGACGTTGGGAGAAGCTCAACCGCCTTGCGGAGGTACGAGGCGGGGTGCGGGAGTACGAGGGCGGGGGCAACTTCATGAGCATCGCGGCCCAGCTGGCGCGGCTGGCGTTCGACCGCGACAAGAACAAAGATCGGCCCGAGCTGCTGTCGGAGCTGCGAGCGTTCAACGCCCGCCATTGCAAACCACCCTTCGACGACAACCAGATAGTGAGATGGTGGCGGCACCAGATCAACCGCGTGCGGCGGGCTGGCGGCGATCAGACCAAGAACGGCATCCGCGACGCGACCATCGCGGAGCAGCTGAAGATCACGAGGGCTGAAGCCCAGCTGATCGGGTGGCGGTATGCGGGGCAGATCGACGACCCTAAGCCAGACTCTCCACGCACAATCGCAAACTACCGGCGGGCGAAGATCAAGCAGTGGGTCATCGACCATCGCGGCGGAGAAGTGCCGACCGCACGCGAGGCAGGGGACTGGCTCGAGCGCAACCACATCGAACGCCCGAGCAAGAGGACAATCGAGCTGGACCTGAAGGAGCTGTTCGGCGGTGCCCGCAATGACGATCGCCAAGTGCCCGACGAGCCCCGCTGAGCGATCCGGCGGAGTGCATCCAAGCATCGGAGCGGGGGCCAGGACGACCGCCCAGAACCGATCCACGCGGGGGTGCCGCGATGGGGTGCGCAATGACCGTGCATAAATGGACTTCCCCTGCTGCTCCGCAGCAGCGGAGCGGAGCTGCCATTTATGCAAACTGATTGCGCAGCTGCCCACCCCCTACTGTTCTGGCACCCCGAAATCGCTGCGGGAGGGGCCGCCTACGCGCAGGGGGCAAGGGGGGAACACCCGAACCGCTGGGGGATCAAGGGGCCATTGCGGACCCTAACCGGGTGCGCAACCGTAAAGCACGCAACGATTACATAACTGCCATTATCGGACCACTGGGTTTGGATCTGGTTCGGCCCGCGTGTTTGGGGCGGGTTCTGTGCGCGTCCGGGATCGAAACCCGGTACGCTGTCCCCCAGTGAAGGCCGACGGGTGCTCGCCAAAGCGCCCCCGACCCGCCCGCGACGACTCGCGGAGCGATTCACCCCCACGCCGGTAGGACGGCGGGAGGCTCAAGTGTCCGACGAGTATATCGAATCGACCCGCCCGCTGTTCATGAACGTCATCGGCGAGTGGTCGCCATTGATCGACTGCGAAGGTGATCCGCAGATCGGTGATCCGGGGCTTCGGCATGGCATCGCGGGTCTGCGACCAAGCCCCGAGTACGTTGGGGCGGTAGCAGCGGACTGGATCGGGTTCATTCACCGTGACCACCCGCACGCGGTTGTGTTCTGCCGAAATGCGCCGGCGGGGTTCGAGCAGCTGTTCGAGGTGCGAGCGTCTGAAGTGTCCGAGCTGCTGCCGGGGTTCGTCCAGCATCTGAGCATCGACGCATACCAGACCCTCAACGGATGCGGGCCGGCGCGGGGGTACAACGCACGCCCAAACCGACTCGGCATCAAGCGGCGGAGCGGGGCACCGCTGGCATGGGGCAACAGAACCAAAAGCAACGTGAGCAGGCTGACGGCGGTGTGGGTTGATCTGGATTGTCACAAGATCGGCATCGACCCGCATACGGCGATTGCTCGAGCGCGTGAGCTGGTGGGTCGCGGCGAAATCCCGATGTGGTCGGCGGAGCTGTATTCGGGTCGCGGTGCCTGGCTGGTCTGGCTGTTGGGCGAAGAGGGCACACAACGCGACGCGGTGCGGACGCGGTGCGGGATGGAATCCGCTGGCAAGCCCGTCATCGTCTATCCGGAGCGGGTGCGAGTGTGGGAGGCGTGCATACTGCAACTGCATCGCCGCCTTGCCACGGTGGAATCCGATCCGATGGTGAAGGACCAATCCCGCGTCGCACGGGTGGCTGGAAGCATCAACAGCAAGAGCGGCGAAGAAGTCTATTTCGCAGTGCATCGGCGAATGTCGGACGGCTTGCCCGCGTGCTATTCGCTGAAGGAAATGGCCGCGCTGCTGAAGGTGGATCTGCCGGAACAACGCAAGCGGAAACCGCGTG
>JBEIUO010000638.1:0-2471 GCA_040374335.1 Phycisphaeraceae bacterium | reverse complement strand
CTGATCTGATCGGAGACTTCATGCTCGGACGCGTCTTCAAGGCTTACGACATTCGCGGCACGTACCCGGATCTTCTGACCGACGCGATGGCGTGGCAGATCGGGTACGGCGCCAGCAAGTTCCTCCTCGCCGATGCCCAGGCCGCCGGCGAGACGACCCCGATGATGAAGAACATCGTCGTCGGCCGCGACATGCGAACGAGCAGCCCGTCGCTGACGAAGAACCTGATCCAGGGTGTGAACGATCACGGTGGGGACGTGATCGATGTCGGAATGTGCGACACATCCATGATCTACTTCGCGGTGAACCACCTCGACTGCGCGGGCGGGATCATGGTGACGGCGAGCCACAACCCCCCCCACTACAACGGGTTCAAGATCTCGAAGCGGAAGGCGAAGCCGGTCGGAGAGTCGACCGGCCTCGCGGAGATCCGCAAGTATGCCGCGATGGTCGACAAGGCGACGGTGAGCAAGTCCGGCGGGCGTGTGGAGGCGCGGGACTTGTGGGCGGCGTACGCGAAGCACGTGCGGAGCTTCCTGGACTTTACGGGCGGGAAGCTGAAGGTGGTGATCGACGCCAGCAACGGGATGGCGGGAACGATGATCCCCAAGCTCTTCGGGAAGAACGGGGTCATCGGCCCAGTTCCCGGGCTCACCATCATCGAGTTGAACTTCGACAACACCAAGGGCGTATTCGCGCACGAGCCGAACCCGCTCGTGGCCTCCAACCTGCGCCAAGTGCAGGAGGCCGTGCTGGCGGAGAAGGCGGACCTGGGCGTCTGCTACGACGGTGACGCCGACCGCTGCGTCATCATCGATGAGAAGGGCAAGCCCGTGGGCTGCGACCACTTGACGGCGCTGCTCGCGAAGCACTTCCTCGCGAAGAACCCCGGCGCGGCCGTGGTCTACGACCTCCGCTCCACGAAGGCCGTCGCGGAGGACGTGAAGAAGGCCGGAGGCGTGCCGGTCCGCGGCCGTGTGGGCCACGTCTTCCTCAAGGCGGCCATGGCAGAGCACAACGGATGCTTCGGCGGTGAGCTCTCGGGGCACTTCTACTTCCGGGACAACTTCAACGCGGATTCAGGCGCAATCGCGATGTGCGCGGTGTTCACGGTGCTGGCCAAGAGCGGGAAGAAGATGAGCGAGCTCGTGGCGCCGATCGCGCGGTACGCGCAGTCGGGCGAGGTGAACTTCCAGATCGAGGACAAGGACGGCGCGCTCGCGAACCTGATCCGCCAGTTCGGCCCGGGGAGCTCGTACAAGTCGACGATCGACGAGCTGGACGGGGTGACCGTGGACTGCTGGGACCAGACCGGGTCCAACGGCGGCTGGTGGTGCAACGTACGCAAGAGCAACACCGAGCCGCTGCTGCGGCTGAATCTCGAGGCGCGAGACCAGGCGACGCTGGACCGGATGCTCGGGATGATCGCTCCGGGCTTGGGACGTAAGGTGGATCACTGAACGCGGCCGGCGCGGACGGCACGACATGACGCTGACGGACCTGCTGAATCACTGGTCGCTCACCGACAACCCGTTCCGGGGCGAAGAAGCCCGCACGGACGAGGTTTTCGCGCGCATGAGTGAAACCGGCGGTGCGTCCGTGCCGGTGTTCCACTCGGACTTCGAGAAGTTCGTGGGCGACATGCGGCGGCCGTGCTCGTCGGTGGTGTTCGGCGAGAAGGGCAGCGGCAAGACCTCGATCCGCCTGCAGCTCGCACGACGCGTGGCGGAGCACAACGCGACGCATGTCGCGGCGAAGGTGCTGCTCGCGCCGTACGACGACCTGAACGGCATGTTGGGGCGGCTGCACGAGCGGGTGGGGGGCAAGTCGTCGCTGGAATCGCTGCAGAAGGTGCGGCTGGTCGATCACATCGACTCGATCCTGCACCTGGTGGTGCCTCGCCTGGTGGACGCGATCCTCGGAAGGACGGGCGAAGAGGATCCGATCGAGCTGCCGCCGGACGCGAAGAAGCCGGCGAAGAAGCTGGATCGGGAGCAACGCCGCGATCTTCTGCTGCTGCAGGCGTTGTACGACCGTGCTGCGTTCGCGCACCACCGGACGGCGACGCTGAGGCGGCGGCTGAAGCTGGGGTTCTCGCTGCGGGTGCTCGCGGGGCGGTGGCTGCTCTTCGGCGCGCCGGTGCTGATCATCGCTGCGTTCGCCTGGCTCCAATGGTTCGCGCCGGCGACGTGGTCGGACGACACGCACCTGCTCGCGGCGTGGGGGCTCGCGGCGTTGGCGGGCGTGTACGCGATCGCGGCGATGAAGCTCGGGGTGTGGGACAAGCTGCGGCTGCTTCGCACGGCGATGCGCGTGCGGCGGCAGTTGCGGACGATCGCGCGGAACGACGGCTCGTTTGCGCGGAGCCTGATCGAACTGGGGTATCCGGGTCGGGACACCTCCGATCTGCCGCTGACGGACTCCGACGAGCAGCGGTACGACATGCTGGACCGGCTGCGGCGGCTGCTGCG
>JBEIUO010000471.1:0-3249 GCA_040374335.1 Phycisphaeraceae bacterium | reverse complement strand
CATCGGCAGCGCACGGGTCTCCAGGAACTCGCGATCCAGCGAGTACGCGTACCGACGCAGCATCAGGTCCGTGAGCTCTAGGTTCTGCTGCCACGACCACTGCCACCACGGGCAGTGAATGTCCCCGATCTTCGCGCCCTCGCGGTTCCACCCGTAATCGCCGTTCGCGTACGTACCAAACTGCGTCATCGTCTCCGGGAAGTACACGCCATCAGCCCCGTAATACAGCCGCGTCCGCGCCTTCGCGCCCGGGAGCACGCGCTCGTACGTGCCAAACAGCGAGTCCATCGCGCCCCACTCGCCCCGCGCGAGCATCGGCTCGTACGACAGCCGCGTGTTCTGCCACCAGTAATCCCCGCCCCAGTTGCGGAAGTCCGCGTTGTACGGCGCGCCGTTGGTGGGCCTCGGCTCGACCGTGAAGATCGACCCGTTGAACTTGATCGGGAAGCCGCCGCGCGAAGCCCACCGCGTCATCGCGGTCGAAAGGACATACGCCCGCGTCACGAGCGAGGGCGTCGGCGACGACGGCGCCGACGCGATCATCCGCCCGTTCATGTAGATCTCGCGCCGCCCCGATCCCACCCCGATCACCGCCGCGAGGTGCACCCACTCGCCCATCGGCACCTTCGTCTCGGAATGCAGCGTCTCGCTCCCCGTGATCAGTCGTGGGCGGCCCTGATGGATGTCGAACAGAAAGCCGTCCGAAGTTCCCGCTGTCAACTTGTCGAACATCCGCCCGTCCGACCGCGGCCGCAGCACGACCTCCAGCACACGGTCCGACGAGAGATCCAGCCGCTCGTGGCTCGCGGTCTCGAACCGCCCAACCCCCAGCTTGATCGCACGCTCACCCACGACCGGCGGCAGATCCCCGACCCCGCGCATCGCGTGACCATGCTCGCCCGCATCCGTCAGCGTCGTCGCGTCGCCCACCGTCGCCGACCACGCCGCGATCACGTTCGCCGGATGGTCCTTCATGTCCTCCATCGACCCCGTCAACTCCACGCACGCCTCCGGCGGCAGCGCCCGGTTCCAGATCGCAACCCGCCGCAGATCCGCATCGATCCGACTCCCCCCGCTCGAGTCCGCACCGATCCGCAGCGGGTGCTTGTTCCGTGGCAACGGCGCCGACGCCGGATCGCCGCTGACGAAGATGTACGACGACCTCCACGCCCGCTCCGACGCCGCACGCGCCCGCGCGTGCGCATCCTCACCCACCGCCGGCATCGCGCCCAGCCACTGCGCATCCGTCGGGTCCTGCGCACATCTCGCGGCGATCGCCACCGAGAACGCACCAACCGACTCGCCAGCCAACCTCGACGCGTCGAGCTTCCGCAGCTGCGGCGACGTGATCCGCACGCCCGAGGTCCGGTTCATCAGCGTGTCCACAAACTCCGACGCGATCGGCTCCAGCCCCTGGTGCTTCAGCGTGAACGGCACCGCCGACGTCGCGTTGCGGTGCCGCCACACGATCGCATCCGGCGTATCGATGGAAACATCCGCCGACTCGATGACGCGCGACGACTCCGGCCCCTCGCGCATCGTCCAACAACTCTTGCTCTCCCCCGCATCCGCGCACGGATCGTGCGGCGCGGTCCTCCACGTCTCGTACGTAACCCCAACCTTCGCGCCCGCCGCGTCGCCCGTGATGAGCAACACATCGGCATCCGGGTCGAAGGCGAGCGTGAGCGCGACCTCGCCCCGCGACAGGTGGATGCAGTTGCCCGCGAGATCGAGGCGTTGAGCGAACGAGCCAGAAGGCTCGAACGAAAGGCGAACCTTCCCCAGCTTCAGCACGCGGTTCGCCTCCGACCACGCGTCCGTGTGCGACAGGTACAGACACACATCGCCGCCCGCCTCCGTCCACACGTTCGCGCCGAACCGCCCGTTGCCCAGAGGCATCGAGTCCGAGGCGTCCTTCCCAGGCTCCGTCCACGTCACGTCGTAACGAGCAAGCTCGGTGAGCGGGTCGGTGGGCTGGACGGCCAGAGCGATGAGCAGGGGGAGGATCATCGCCCCAGTGTAACCGCAGGCCCGGGGTGCAACCCCGGTTGACGGGTGTGGTACAACTGACACCCCGGAGGATCGCATGCTGCGACGCGCCTTTACCGCCGCCGAACTCGTCACCTCGCTCGCCCTGTGCGCGGCCGTCGGGGCCATGCTCCTCGTCGCCGGCGGAAAGTCCCGCACCGCCTCGCAGCTCGCGGGCTCGACCGCCAACCTCGAGCGAATCGCCGCCCTTAGCGCCAGCTACACAATGGACACCCAGGATCGCACCGCCGCGTTCTCGTGGCGGGGCGGGCAGACACCTCCAACGCAGTACCCCGATCTCGCGGCGCAGGCATTGACCGGCTCCGACCTCGTCGCCGCCTCCGCGCAGGCCGTCGACATCCTGCGGCGCCGGTCGGATCAGCCCGAGTTCCCGATCGTGGCGAACTGGATCCCGCACGTGCTCTTCACGCACCTGGTGCTCGTGGACTACGGCGCGGGGCGGTTGCCGGACTTTGACTTCATCTCGCCCGCAGATCTCTACCAGTTGGGGCTCGCGACCACCGGCACCCCAGGCTCGCGGCAGGCGTACGCGTCGAGCTACGAGGTAAACCCGTTCTTCTTCCAACCCGACCGCCGGCCGCCCGGCGGTGTGTACTCCGGAGTGACCCAGGGCAGCTCACACCGGATCTACCAGTCCAGCACCTCGATGAACGGCGTACTCGGTTCACGCGCGGTCTCGGACATCCGATTCCCCTCCCAGAAAGCCCACATCTACGACCGCGAGCAGCGACACTTCGGAGCGCGATACTACTTCGGGTTCACGCAAAGCCGCGTGCTGGTGCTCGCGGCAGACGGCAGCGTCGCCGTCCGCGTCGCCGGCAAGTGCAACCCGGGAGTGAATCCCTCGCAGCCGACGAGCCCGGCGCCGCTCCAATACACCTACTCTGCGGACATCGGTGAGCCCCCCGCACCCGGCGGATCGCAATCCGGGACGGTGCAGGGGTACCTCCGCTGGACCCGCGGCGGGCTCGAGGGGCGAGACTTCGACGGCACGGAGATCGACACCTCCGCGTGGTGAACTCAGGCCCGCATGAAGAGCGGGTCGCCCTTGGCGATCTTCTGCCCAGGCTTGATCGCGTGCGCACCGCCAAAGGTGCACAGTTCCTCGAGCGTCGCGCCCGCGGGTGGTGCGCAGTTCCAGAGGACCCACAACGCGCCGCACTTCTGGGGCATCGCCGGGCTGATCAGAATGCTCGCGAT
>JBEIUO010000272.1:0-4666 GCA_040374335.1 Phycisphaeraceae bacterium | reverse complement strand
CTTCGGCGGCACGCGGGACGAGCGTGGCGGGCCCGTTCGGCAAACGCAGCGTGAACATGTCGCCTTCGTCCGGGTAGATCCCCTCGATCCCGACGAGGGTCAGTCCGTCGTCCGAGCAGCCGAAGAGCTCGCGGCGCCACACCCCGAACTGGTCGCGGAGCAGGGGCAGAAGGTTCTGGTACCCGCCCGAAACGGTCCAGCGCCAGTTCTCACCCAGCAGTGTCGATCCGTCCGCCGAGAGGCCAACCACCGGGTACAGGCCGTCGAGCGGCGGTGTCACGATCTGGGTGCCCGAGGCGGCCGTCCATCGCACGCCGTAACGAGGTATGTAGCCGCTGACAAACCCCGGCTCGAACCCGACCGTGCCGACGACTCGGCCATCGGAGCTCACCCGCACCCCGGAGTAACCGGAGACCCCACTCACGATGCAGACGTTCTCATTCTCTCCCGGGACGGTCGAGGTTCCGGGGATTGGAATGAACTGCTGCGCCATTGAAACGCAGGCGCAGAGCGACGATGCCAGAACGAACGGGGCGCCGAGACGCATCAGGATCTCCGAGTGGGACGGTGCGATGAGGAGTGTCGAACTTCCTTCGATCCGGCACCCACGCCGGATTCACGACGCCCGGCAACTCGACAAGGCAGCGCACAGCCTGTGGACGGTGCGGATTGCGGTCGGGGCGGTTCACTGCCGCGCCCACCTCCTCCACCTGAGGCGCGGCGACCAGCGTGCGAGCACCTGGGGGCTGGGGTTGGGGGGGTGTGGGGGTAGGAATTCGTTGCAGTTTCGGGAGCCGTGGGGTAGGCTGGAGGGTCTCTCAACGGAGGCCTTTCATGGCTGGTACTTGGTTCGCGTCCGCTTCGGCGGTTTTGGCTGTTTTTGCGGGGATGGCGTGTGGTCAGCAGGTTTCGCCCGAGGGTGGCTTCGAGCTGCTTGAGGCGGTTCCGGCGGAGGTTGTCGCCGCGCGGGCGAATGTGAGGCCCGAGAAGTACCAGGCGGTGGGGGTGCGGTGGGAGCAGCTCAAGCGGGTGCTGGGGGATGCGCCGCTGGAAGATACCCCGGGGGCGGCGAACCCGGTGGTGCTGAGCCTGCCCCGGCCGGACGGGACGTGGGAGGCGTTTGCGGTGGTGGAGAGCCCGGTGATGGAAGCGGGGCTGGCGGCGGCGTTCCCGGAGATTCGGACGTATGCGGGGCAGGGGCTGGATGATCCGGCGGCGACGGTGCGGCTGGACTACACGCCGCACGGGTTCCACGCGCAGGTGTTTACGGAGGATGGGTCGTACTTCGTGGATCCGTACTCGTTCGCGGAGACCGGGGTGGTGACGTCGTATTGGAAGCGGGACCTGCGGGCACCGATGGCGTGGCGGTGCATGACGGACGAGGGGACGCCGGTGGCGGAGGAAGAGGGCGGGGGCGGGTACACGGATCGCGCGATCGTGACGCGGCGGCAGTTCCGGTTGGCGGTTGCGACGACGGTGGAGTACACGGCGTTTCACGGGAATACTGCCGCGCTGGGGCAGGCGGCGGTGGTGACGGCGGTGAACCGGGTGAATCAGATCTACGAGCGCGACCTGGCGACGCGGTTTGTGCTTGTGACGAACAACCAGAGCGTGATCTACGTGGGCACGGACAACTACGCGAACAACGGTTCGACGGCGGACCTGACGACGAACCAGAACAACCTGAACACGGTGATCGGGTCGGCGAACTACGACGTGGGGCACGTATTCCAGACGGGCAACGGCGGGGTCGTGGGGCAGATTGGCGCGTTGTGCAGCTCGACGCAGAAGGGACGCGGGCTGAGCGGGCGGCCGAGCCCGGTGAACGATCCGTTCGTGATCGACTATGTCGCGCACGAACTGGGGCATCAGTGCGGCGGGCGGCACTGCTTCAACAACTGCGCGGGTGGGGCTGGCGACGCGCAGACGTACGCGTTTGAGCCCGGCTCGGGCGTGACGATCATGGCGTACGCGGGGATCTGCGGGTCGACGAATCTGCAGTCGAACTCCGACGCGATGTTCCATTCGGGCAGCCTTGATCTGATGGCGGCCCACATCAACGGGCGGACGTGCGACACGGAGACGGTGACGACGAACAACACGCCCACGGTGAACGCGGGGCCGGACTACACGATCCCGAAGCAGACGCCGTTTGTGCTGACGGCGACGGGGTCGGACCCGGATGGGAACGCCATCACGTACTCGTGGGAGCAGCGGAACACGACGACGGGCGTGGTGGGCGTGGGGACGGACAACGGGACAAACCCGATCCAGCGGACGTGGCTGCCGACGTCGAGCCCGTCGCGGACGTTGCCGCGGCTGTCGAACCTGCTGGCGAACACGACGGCTGTGGGTGAGATTCTGCCCCAGGTGGCGAGGTCGATGCAGTATCGGGTGGTGGCGCGGGACAACGCGTCGGGGAACGGGGGCACCGCGGTGGACAACGTGGTGATCACGGTAAACGGGACGGCGGGGCCGTTTACGGTGACAGCACCGAACGCGGCGGGGTCGTTCAGCGGGACGACGACGGTGACGTGGAACGTGGCGTCAACGAACCTGACGCCGGTGAGCTGCGCGAACGTGCGGATCCTGCTTTCGACGAACGGGGGGAACTCGTTCTCAACGGTGCTGGTGGAGAGCACACCCAACGACGGCTCGGAAGTGGTGACGCTGCCGAGCGTGAGCACCACCACGGCCCGCATCAAGGTCGAGGCGGTCGGGAACATCTTCTTTGACATTTCAAACGCGAACTTCACGATCACGCCCGGGGTGAACGTGAACTTTGCGGGGACGGGGACGAACACGGCGAGCGATCTGATCCCGAACGGCAACGCGAACGGCGTGATCGATCCGGGTGAGGAAGCGATCTCGCTGACGGTCCGCATGGTGAACAACGGGACGACGACGGCGACGGGGGTGAGCGGCACGCTGACGTCGCTCTCTCCGACGGTGACGGTGGGGAGTGCGAACTCGGCGTACCCGAGCATGCCGACGGGGACGCAGGTGAACAACATTCTGCCGTACGTGATCAACGTCTCGCCGAGCCACGTCTGCGGGGCGCCGATCAGCCTGCGGCTGAACCTGACGTCGACGCAGGGTTCGGGCGTGTACAACTTCTCGCTGCCGACGGGGCTTCCGGGGCCGGTCTGTCAGCCGCCGCTGGGGGCGTGCCCGGCGGACTTCAACGGGGACAACTCGGTGGACGGGGACGACGTGATCGGGTTCTTTGGGGCGTGGGACGCCGGGAGCTTGGCGGCGGACTTCACGGGCGACGGGTCGGTGGACGGGGACGACGTGATCGGCTTCTTCGGCGCGTGGGATGCCGGGTGCTGAGGCGACCGGCCCGCGATTGGGGGCCGGCCGGTGGAAAGTTCGGGAGTCAGTCGGTAGGCTAGTGGCGTGCAAGCACGATCACTGCGTGACAACCTCTTGGCGGGTGGGTTTGTGGTGACAGGCGTCGCCGCGGCCGTGTGGGTGAGCTTTCTGCTGGGCGCGAAGCCCACGGGGAGCGGTCTGCCGTTCACGGTGAAGTTCTCCCTTGCGCAGGGCGCGGCGGGATTGAAGCCGGGGAGCCCGGTGATGCTGGGTGGGCAGCAGATCGGGCAGGTGAAGGGGGTCTCGTTTGAGAAGGGGGATGATGGGCTTCCGAAGGGCGTGCTGGTTGGCGTGGAGGTCGACCAGTCGGTCTTCCTGTATGAGAACGCCGGGGTGTATCTCGATCGGCCGCTCCTGGGGACGCTGAGCAGCATCAACATCGCGTCGACGGGGGACTCAGCGGTCGAGAAGTACCGGGGGCAGCCTCGGATCGAGTCGGGGGATGTGGTGACGGGGGCGATTGCGCCGCCGGCGATGCTGGCGTCGGCGGGGTTCGGGCCGGAGCAGAGCAAGGCGGTGGGGGAGATCATCGATTCGGCGAAGCGGTCGATGCTGGACCTCGAGCGGATCGTGAAGGACGGGGGCCCGGGGGTGACGACCGGGATCGCGAACGCGGAGAAGGTGATCGCGAAGATCGCGGAGCGGATCGAGCAGTGGCGCACAGAGGTCGACGCGACGCTCGCGAGTGTGCGGGCGGCGACGAAGGACGCTGAGGAGTTCAGCAAGAAACTGCCGGGTGTGGCGGACGACGCGAAGGCGTTCATCGCGAAGGGCTCGGAGTTCGCGGACAAGGTGACGAAGGTCATCGACGAGAACAGGGCCGACGTGCGGGCGACGATCGAGTCGGTGAAGTCGGCGACGGCGAAGTTTGACCAGGTGACGGTCGACAAGATCAACACGACGCTTGGCGAAATCGACAAGGCGTTGGAGGTGTTCAGCATCGGCGTGAAGAACGTGGACCAGATCCTGCAGGATGGGCGGTTTGATCTCAAGCAGACGCTGGCGAACATGAGCCTGGCGTCGCAGGAGATGAAGCTCACGATGTCGGAGGTGCGTGCCGCGCCGTGGCGGGTGTTCTACAAGCCGACGCTGAAGGAGCGGGAGACGGAAGACCTGTACGGCGCGGCGGGGGCGTTTGCGGAGGCGATCGACCGGCTGGCGGAGCCGTGGCGGGCCGCGGGGCTCGACGCCATCGCCGCCGTCGAGGCCCGGGGCTTCCTGTTTGCCGGACCGCTGGCCGTCGCCCTGGGCGTGGGGCTGATCCCGGTGCGCAAACCGGGCAAGCTGCCCG
>JBEIUO010000843.1:0-1118 GCA_040374335.1 Phycisphaeraceae bacterium | reverse complement strand
TCGCCCCCGGGCACGCAGCCTCCGATCGGTCCGCTCGGATACGGCTCGTGGGCCGACATCCTGTGGACCACCGGCAAGTTCGGTCCCATCGCCAACACCGCCGAGACTCCCGCCAGCCCGTGGGACTACCGCTACGACTCGCCCGACGCGGCGCTGTACGCGACGGGCTTCGAGGCGAAGAACCTCTTCCGCTCCGCCGAGCTCATGCAGACCGTCCCCAACGGAACCGGCGCCACGCCCTTCGGCGACGGCTGCACCGAGTCCGAGAAGGGCGACCTGGGCTACTTCGGCGGCAACCCGTTCTTCGACGCCCGCCCGCCGACGAGCGCCCATCCGTACTCCGGCAACTACTGGGTTACCGGCCAGATCAAGCGCCCCGAGGCCTCCATGTACTGCATGGACAGCAACGCCGGCGAGCTGCTCACGGTGAACGATCCGACCCTCACGGCGAATAACAACCTCAATCTGACGGGCGTGGAGTGGCGCTACTCGGGCGGATACGCCCTCTGCCTCTTCCTCGACGGCCATGTCGACAGCGTGCCGGAGTGGGAGAACCTCCGCGAGCTCGAGGTCGACAACGGGGTGCGCGTCTTCGGCCTCGACCGCAAGACGTTCTTCACCAATCCCTGACGGACGGGAGCGGCACTGCCTCGCACTGGGGCGCCGACAACCACCCGCGCCGACCGGAACCAGCGAGACCGCGTGCGACCCCTTGCACCGACCTCTCGACTTGCTAAACTCTCCGTCCCACCGTGCCCTCTGGCACGGTTTTTCATCGGTCGCCCGCCGACCCCGACAGCTGCTTCGAGCCTCTCGCTCGAGATCATGCAAGTCGCGGCGACGAATGACCGATGAACGCACGCGCTCCGGCTGCGTGTGCGAACACGAACGGCCGGACTGGCGTGCCCCGCGGAGTGCAAGCGAAAGCGAGCAACCCGGGAGAGTGCGACAGGAGTTGGATGATCCTGTCTGCACATCATGCCACCGTAGCTCAGTGGTAGAGCACACCCTTGGTAAGGGTGAGGTCGAGGGTTCAATCCCCTTCGGTGGCTTTCGCAGCGTCGTGGATGGCGCTGCTTCATCCCAATCAGTTGGCCTTTCCCAAGTGGGCAGGGTCC
>JBEIUO010000792.1:0-1699 GCA_040374335.1 Phycisphaeraceae bacterium | reverse complement strand
GTACCGGAAGCTGGGGATCCGGACGAACGCGGACACCCCCGAGGACGCCCAGCGGGCCCGTGACTTCGGGGCCGAGGGTATTGGGCTGTGCCGCACGGAGCACATGTTCTTCGAGGGCGAGCGCATCAAGGCGATGCGTGAGATGATCCTGGCGGAGACCAAGGAAGCGCGCGTGAAGGCGCTCGACAAGCTGCTGCCGTTCCAGCGTGACGACTTCATCGGGATCTTCAAGGCGATGAAGGGTCTGCCGGTGACGATCCGCCTGATCGATCCGCCGCTGCACGAGTTCCTCCCGCACACCGACGAGGCCCAGGCCGAGATGGCGAAGGCGATGGGGATCCCGGTGGCGAAGGTGGCGCAGCGGGTGACGCAGTTGCACGAGGCGAACCCGATGCTGGGTCACCGCGGGTGCCGTCTGTGCGTGACGTACCCCGAGATCCTGGAGATGCAGGTCAAGGCGATCGTCGAGGCGACGATCGACTGCCTGCGGAGCAACATCAAGGCTCTGCCGGAGATCATGATCCCGCTGGTGGGCACGAAGCGCGAGCTGCAGGTGCTCCGCGAGGAGGTCGAGGCGACCATCGCGAAGGTGAAGGAGACCGAGGACTACAAGCCCCGGCTCGACATCAAGGTCGGGACGATGATCGAGATCCCGCGTGCGGCGGTGACGGCGAACGAGATCGCGGAGTGCGCGGACTTCTTCTCGTTCGGCACCAACGACCTCACGCAGATGACCTTCGGGTACTCGCGTGACGACATCGGCACCTTCCTGCCGGACTACCTGCGTCGCGAGTTGCTCCCCGCCGATCCGTTCCAGACGCTGGATCAGTCGGGCGTGGGCGCGCTGGTGGACATGGCCGTCAAGAAGGGCCGGGCCGTGAAGCCCGATCTGAAGGTCGGCATCTGCGGCGAGCACGGCGGCGATCCGAAGTCGGTGGAGTTCTGCCACCGGGTCGGGATGGACTACGTGAGCTGCTCTCCGTACCGCGTGCCGGTCGCGCGTCTCGCGGCGGCCCAGGCCGTGCTTCGTGAGATGAAGTAAGACGACCCGATACTGGTTGAATCGCACCGGGCCCCTGGGTGGGCCCGGTTTTCTTTTTGGACAATCGTGGGGATGCGTGGCCCGGGTGTGGGTTGGGGCTCGCGGAGTGTTCCGGTCGACCATTCTGGAGATTCTCATGCATGTCCGCCGCGCCGTCGTTTCTGCACTCGCCCTCGTGACCCTTTCCGGATCCGCACAGGCCACGATCCGGCAGTGGATCATCGCTGGGGGGGGCAACTTCTCTCAGGCGACGGCGTGGTCTCCGAACGGGGTGCCGGGGGCGGGCGATGAACTGCTTCTCACGTTCCCCGGGTTGGCGAACATCGCGTGCAACGGGTTGGCGGCGACGACGAGTATCGAGCAGTACAGATCGGGCAATGTCAATTGGTCGTCGACGGTGCCGCACACGGTGACCTCGGTGTTCTCGATTGCGGCGTTTCCGGGGAATACCGCCCAGTTCACGATCACCTCGGGAGAGCTGATCACGGGCACGACGCTGAGCTGTGGACTCGGCGCGAGCTCGGTGGGGACGCTCACGGTCGAGGGCGCTGCGTCGGTACTGCGGCATTCGGGGGCGGGCGCGAACCGGTTTGGTGGCTCGGCGGGATCGGGGACGCTCACCGTGAGCGCGGGCGGGCGTGTGCTTTCGTCGGGGGG
>JBEIUO010000727.1:0-2091 GCA_040374335.1 Phycisphaeraceae bacterium | reverse complement strand
GTTCCCATCGGCCCAACCCAAATTCCACCCCGCCACGTACCCCATCCCAACCCCCGCCAACACCGCGCACGCACTCCACCCCGCCAGTTGCAGCAGGCTCGCCCGACCCCCAACCGTCTTGGTTCTCGACGCCGTTTCCATGCCTCTTCCGTGCCGCTGACAAACACCAGACCGCCCACCCGGGCCGTCGCCCCGCTTTCGGGGCCGAAGGATAGCGATCAGAACCCGAAGAGGGAAGCAACCACGGGAGAGAAGTTCGGACGCCTGCCGGGTCCCCTACGCGTTCATCTTCAGCGCGTCCTTCACGAACCGGTACATCCCGCCCACCAACCCCAACCCCAACCCAACCAGCATCGGCCACGGCGCCGCATCCTTCCACAGCCACGTCTGCACCGCCCACCCGATCAACCCAAACCCCAGAAACCCATACACGAAGTTCAACCCCACCCCCCACGCCACCGCCTGCCGCTGCACATCCCCCGACTCCGCCCCGCCCTTCTTCACCTTGCTCATACCCCCATCCTATCGCCCCCCAGACCCCAATCCTCCCGCCGCCAACCCGTCCGGGGACTGTTCTCCCGCCCCTTTCGTGCCTACCCTATCCTCCCTGCCTCTTGTTGAACCAGGCACCGCCGACGAGGCCCTCCCTCCCCGGTGCTCTCATCTCACACTGCCTTTGGAGTCCGTCCATGTCGAGCAGCGTTTCCGAAGTTTCCAACACGGTTCAGATCAGCGACGCCGGCCCCAGCCGCAAGCGCCTCCGTATCGAGGTCCCCGCCGCCGCCGTCGCCGCCAAGCTCCGTGAATCCATGGACGCAGTCGTCGCCACCGCCGAACTCCCCGGCTTCCGTCGCGGCAAGGTTCCCCCGCAGCTCATCGAGAAGCGCTTCGGCGCCTCCGTCCGCCACGAAGCCCGTGGCCAGCTCCTCACCGAGGCCTACCAGAAGGCCGTCGAAGACTCCAAGCTCAAGGTCGTCGGCAACCCCGTCGCCGACCAGCTCGACAAGGTCGAGCTCGTCGCCGGTAAGCCCGTCATCTTCGAGCTCGACGTCGAAGTCGTCCCCAACTTCACCCTCCCCTCCCTCGACGGCATCGATATCAAGAAGCCCGTCATCGAAGTCAACGAAACCCTCGTCGCCGACGAGTTCAAGAAGATCGCCATCAACGAAGGCGACCTCGAAAGCCGCGACTCCGCCGAACCCGGCGATTACATCACCGGCCACGCTCTGATGGTCGACGCCGAAGGAACCAAGTTCTACGACCTCCAGGGTGCCGTCGTTCAGTCCCCGCCCACCGACAAGGAAGGCAAGGGCATGATCCTCGGCATCATGGTCGATGACTTCGCCAAGCAGCTCGGTTCCCCCAAGCCCGGTGACACGATCACCATCAAGGCAAAGGGACCCGACGGCCACGAAGTCGAGAAGATCCGCGGCGCCGACCTCACCGTGACCTTCAAGGCCGAACGCGTCGACCGCATCCTCCCCGCCGACACCGCCAAGCTCGTCGAGATGTTCGGCGTCGAGAACGAGGACAAGCTCAAGGACATGATCAAGGAGCGCCTCTCCCAGCACGCCCAGATCCAGCAGCAGTCCGCCATGCGTGGCCAGGTCGAACGCTACCTCTCCAAGAACACCAACATGGACCTCCCCTCGCGCCTCACCGCCGAGCAGTCCGGCCGAATCCTCGAACGCCGCCGCCTCGAGCTCATGTACCGCGGCGTCGACGTCCAGAAGATCGAAGAACACATGGCCGAGCTCCGCGCCGCCTCCAGCGCCACCGCCGCCCATGACCTCAAGATGTTCTTCATCATGACCCAGGCCTCCGAAGACCTCAACGTCCGCGTCTCCGACGCTGAAATCAACGGCCGCATCGCCGCCATGGCCTTCCAGCGCAACGTCCGCCCCGAGCAGCTCCGCAACGAGCTCATCAAGACCGGCCAGGTCGGCGGCATCTACACCCAGATCCGCGACCACAAAGTCGCCGACGCCATCATCGCCAAAGCCAAGGTCACCGAAATGCCCGTCGATGAGTTCAACAAGCTCATGAAGGACGAAACCGTCTAACCCAGGCGAGTCGCCAACAACGTCCCTC
>JBEIUO010000747.1:0-1963 GCA_040374335.1 Phycisphaeraceae bacterium | reverse complement strand
GGTGCTGAGGAGGTCGTACTGACTAGTTGGAGCACTCCTCGCCCAGAGCTGCAGTGACCCGACGCAGTGCTGCATCACGTTGATCAACTCCGTCATCATGTCCTTGCTCATCGGGGCGAGAGGCTCGTTCTGCATCACGAGCTGCTCGACTGCACTCTGCTCCTTCAGATGGGCGGGATGCTGAATGGCGATTACCACCACCGCATCCCCCATCCGCACAGCAGAACGCCCCTCAATCAGAGGGTTGACGCGTCGACCACGCTTCGTGATCCCCGCTCGCTTCTGGTCAACGAACACCACTACGCAGGGCAGTTTGACGTCCTCCTCCGGCACGTAGACCCCAGTGCTATTGGCGACCATCGTCTCAGAGAACCACCGCACCGCGGTCTCGAGCCCAGCCGTGGACCACGAGGAACAGTTGATCATGTGCAGCGGGACCGCGCCGCCCCGATGCTTGGGAAAACCACCCTCGATGACCAGGTCGTACTTCATCCACGCTCCTGCCGCAGGTCGGTTTCGTCGGCGTACATCGCGATCTGCAACTCCCGGATGCCCTGCAGACAGGCCTGAAGGAGTTCAGGTGTTGTCCGACGAGTCATCCTCAGGTCGTCGTACTTCGCCTGCAGGGAAGACTGAGCAGAGTTGATCGACTCGATATGACTGGCCGCGCTCATCAACGCCCAGTACGTCGGGTTGAACTCGCGGGTCAGTCGCTGCACCTTCTCGGCCCGGCCCGCGTTTTGGTCTCTCGGCTCTTGGCGGCGCTTCTCAACTCGGATCTTCGCACCATCGAGAATGCCAGACGCCTGAATGAAATCTCGTCGATGGCCGTGGACGTAGCAGGGCATGACGATGTCCCAGAGAACCTGCCAGAGGAACTCCTGCGGCACCACTTCCTGCCCGTCCACCCGAGGGGCGGCCAGCGACTCCATGTGGTTGTCGTACAGCTTCGAGGGCTTGACCAGGCCCACGTCCCTCATGTGTCGAGTGCGGTAAGCCGCACCGCGCACGTATGAGCGGACAGTCTCCAGTTCCATGCTGGGGTACACCCGGCGGGTGAAGTTCATCACCGAGGGTGAGAAGTCACGGATCATCACCTGACCTTCCGGCTTCGTGCGGTCGGTGACAGGAGGTCCATCATGCCCCGTCAGAAAGTCCTCCACGCGGTTGAACAGGTCCACGATGTCCTCGGTGTTGTACCGAGTGTTGTTGACGATCTTCCACAGGTTCATCTTCGTGTACATCAGACCTCCCGAAAGTTCTGACCTTCCGTGCTGAGCCGCTCGAGCTCGTACTTCACTTGATCCAGAGCGCGGGTAAGAACCAGCATTTGCGCCCCAAGGCCCGTGCTGATGTCCAGCGTTCGAGCCGCGTTGATCATTCGACCCGACGCCGCATCCAGACCCTCGATGGAACGTCGCACTTGACTCACACGGTAGTTGGCGTCAGTGTACGCCCCCGTGATGCGCTCCAGAGCAACAGCCTTCTTGGTGCGCTTGGGTGCGTTCGCGGCTCGCTTCGACTCGATGCGGACCGTAAGGCCGGAGATGTCAGGCTTGGCGATCTCTGTCTTGCCGTACCGGTACCCCCAGGCCTGAAAGTAGTTGGTGATGCGGGTGGCGAGCTCCGCGACCATCACCGCAGGAACCTGCGGCTGACCGGCCACCCCATCGGACAGTGCAGCCAGCGGGTTCTCGTGCAGCTTCTCGGGAGGAAGGCATCGGAAGTGGGTCGGCGTCTTCCAGCGGCCACGTGCCAGGAAGAGACGCTGCTTCTGCTTACGCTGGCCTCCCGAGTAGTCGTACTCGTACTTGGGCGTCCCCGTGAAGTCCCGAAAGACCATCACGATCCGCTCCCCGTCCACCGCCGCCTGGGCGACGTTGGAGTGCATCCTCGGCTTACCCGATGCGTCACACTCCGCACGAGGAACCGCGTTCTCGATGTGCTGAACGAGGCGTACCAG
>JBEIUO010000840.1:0-1191 GCA_040374335.1 Phycisphaeraceae bacterium | reverse complement strand
GGTTGGTGGAGGAGATGCCGACTTCGCCTGCTTTGATGGTGCCGGCGCCGAGACCGATGCAGGTGCCGCAGCCGGGGGGGAGTTCGGTGGCGCCGGCGTCGAGGAGGGCTTGCCAGTGGCCGTCGGCGATGGCGCGGGCTTGGATGTCGGCGCTGGCGGCGGCGAGGAAGAACTCGACGCCTGGGGGGATCTTCTTGCCACGGATGACGGAGGCGGCGGTGGCGATGTCTTCGTAGCGGGCGTTGACGCAGCTCATGAGCCAGGCCTTGTTGATGGCGATGCGCTTGGGCTCGATATCGGGGAGGCTGGTGAGGGTTTTGACGTCGTTTGGTCCCGAGACGTGGGGGACGATGGTGGAGAGGTCGAGGGAGAGTTCGGCGGCGTAGGAGGCATCGGGATCGGGGGCGAGGTCGGCGCGGTTGGACCACCAGCGTTCGACGTCGGCGCGGGTGTAGGAGCCGAGGGATTTGAGGGAGCGGGTGCCGGGGCGGTTGTTGGCGGCGAAGTATGCGGCGCGGGAGAGGAGGTAGTCGTGGAGGATGGAGTCGAAGGGGAAGACGCCAGCGAGTGCGCCCCATTCGGTGGACATGTTGGCGATGCTCATACGTTGGTCGATGGAGAGTGAGGCGACGCCGGGGCCGGTGAACTCGAGGGCGTGGTTGAGAACTTGGTCGTTGTTGAAGATGCCGCAGAGCGCGATGATGACGTCTTTGCCGACGACGCCGGGGCGGAGTTTGTTGGTGAGGGTGACGCGGGCGATGGGGGGAGCTTGCCACCAGGTGACGCCGGTGGCCCAGATGCTGGCGGCGTCGGTGCGGACGACGGGGGTGCCGAGGCAGCAGAGTGCGCCGTAGAGGTTGGAGTGGGAGTCGCTGCCGACGACCATGGAGCCGGGGGTGACGTAGCCCTGTTCGACCATGACCTGGTGGCTGATGCCGGTGCCGGCGGGGTAGAAGTCGACGGCGTGTTCGCGGGCGAACTGTTCGATTTTGAGGTACTTGCCGAGGTTGTCGGGGGAGGTGTTCTGGATGTCGTGGTCGATGGCGAAGACGGGTTGGCGTGGGTCGTGGATGGCGGGGGCTTTGTTGGCGGTTTTGAAGATCTCGCGGAACTTGGGGATGACGGCACCGGTGTTGTCGTGCGTCATTATGTGCTTGGGGCGGATGGTGACGAAGTCGCCTGAGCGGACTG
>JBEIUO010000259.1:0-4805 GCA_040374335.1 Phycisphaeraceae bacterium | reverse complement strand
GGGGGGCGCGGCGGTTGGTGCGACCGCGGGAGCCACGACAGGTGGTGTGACCGGTGCCACGGGCGGTGGCGGCGTGCGGGCGGATGGGGCGGGGAACACGGTTGCGGTGACGGGAAGCGCGGCGGATGGGGGCGGGGCGATTGGGACGGGCGGGCGGGCACCGATTTTCTCGTCGCGCGGGGTGATCACGATCTCGCCGCAGAATCTGACGTTTATCTCCGGGGAGACGGAGAGTCAGCTCTTGGCGACGGGGGGCGTGGTGGTGCAGTACACGGAGCCGATGGGGCGGGTGCTGCAGATGTCGGCGCAGCGGGCGGTGATCTTCTTCGAGCCGGGGCAGGGGGCGCAGGCGACGCAGTTTGGCGCGGAGTCGGTGCGGGGGCTGTACCTCGAGGGGGATGTGCAGGCGACGGACGGCAAGTACACGATCCGCGGGCCGGAGATGTACTACGACGTGAAGGCGAATCGCGCGGTGTCGGTGGACGCGGTGTTCTGGACGTTTGACGAGAACCGCAAGCTGCCGCTGTACGTGCGGGCGAAGGCGATTCATCAGGAGGCGGCTGCGCAGTTCACGGCGAAGAACGCGAGCCTGACGAACTCGGCGTTCTTTGACCCGGAGCTGTCGATCGGTGTGTCGAGCGTGACGATCACGCGGGAAACGGTGCAGGAGCCGAAGAAGGGGGAGAAGGTTGCGACGGAGCCGAAGACGAAGATGATGGTGGACGCGACGGGGGTGGTGACACGGGTGGCGGGGGTGCCCGTGTTCTACTGGCCGCACTACCGCGGGGATCCCGAGCAGTTCGTGATCAAGGATTTCCGGGTCGAGAACTTCTCGGGTTCGGGCGCGGCGCTACGGACGACGCTGGACATCTACGCGCTGGTGGGGCTGGAGAAGAACAAGAGGTTCCAGGCGGACCTGCTCGCGGACTTCTTCGTGGAGCGTGGGCTGGGGCTGGGGACGCGGCTGGGGTGGGAGACGGACAACTCGGATGGCTCGCTCTTGGCGTGGGGCTTGATGAGCGACCGCGGGATCGACGTGATGAAGCCGGGTACGGAGATCAACCGCGACGGCGAGTTCCGCGGCGTGTTGATCGGTGAGCACCGGCAGAAGCTGGACGACAAGTGGACGCTGCTGGCCGAGGTTGCGGTGCTGAGCGACGAGGCCGTGATCGATGCGTTCTTCGAGGGGCTTGGTGAGACGCGGCGGGAGTTCACGAATCGGCTGGCGGCGCGGCGGATCGACTCGAACACGCTGCTGACGGCGGAGGTGAAGGGTTCAGTCAACGACTTCATCGCGAACGAGTACCTGCTGCAGAGCAGGGGGTATTCGGTGACGAAGGCGCCGGAGCTGTTCTACTCGCGGCTCGCGGATGACCTCATGAAGTCCAATCCGGGGTTGCTGACGTACTTCTCGGAGTACCGCGTCGGCTACCTGTTCATGAACTTCGATGAGGTTGATGCGCGGGATCACGGGCTGACGAACAACACGCTGGCGCAGCGTGCGTTGGGGATCAACTTTGACGAGAAGCTGGGGGACGCTCTGCGGGCTCGTGGGCTTGACGAAGAGGGGCTGCTGCGGGCGGACACGCGTCACGAGTTGAACGTGACGACGAACGCGGGGCCGCTGAAGCTGAATCCGTTCGTGGTGGCGAGGGCGACGGCGTACGACCGTGAGTTTGACGACTACGCGCCGGACAACTCGGACTCGGCGCGGTTCTGGTCCGCGGCGGGCGTGCGGGTTTCGACGACGATCCAGCGGGTGTACGAGGACGTGGATTCGCGTCTGTTCGACGTGCACCGGCTGCGGCACATCATCGAGCCGAACGCGACCTTCTGGGCGAGCGGCACGACGATGGAGTCGGCGAACATGCCGACCTACGACGAGCGGGTCGAGGCGTTGGCGGATGGCACGATGATGAAGCTGGGCGTGACGCAGACGTTCCAGACGCAGCGTGGAGGGCCGGGGCAGTGGCACAACACGGACTTCCTGGTTGTGTCGACGGACTATGTGTGGTCGTCGGATGACACGCCGCGACGCGGGCCGATTGGGCGGTTTGTGGACTACAGGCCGGAGCTGTCGAACCCGGGCGAGTACTTCGTGACGGAAGTGGCGTGGCGAACGACGGACACGTTTACGCTGACGGGCGCGTCGGTGTTTGACCTGGACCGGAATCAGCAGGCGTTGTCGGCGGCGGGGGTGCTGATCCAGCACAGCCCGCAGTTTGCGACGATGGCGGAGCTTCGGTATCTGAATCCGCAGGACTCGACGATCGTGACGATGGGCGCGCGGTACCAGATGACGTCGAAGTACGACGTCGTGGCGGGCGCGGACTACGACGTGGACGAGGGTGGGTTCCAGAACACGTCGTTCGAGGTGTACCGCCGGTTCCCGAGCGCGGCGTTCGGGTTGGGGATTGGGTACAACGACATCACGGGTGAGTCGTCGTTCTCGTTTGTATTCCGGCCGACGGGGGCGGTGGGCGACACGCGGGTTTCGGGGATTGGCTCGCAGCAGATGACGTCGACGAGCGGCGGGTACTGAGACAAGTGGGCGGGTTGAGGCGGGGTCGGCGGGGTCGATCGGGTGGTTGTGCGCGCACAGACGGGCGGACCCCTCCGGGACCGCCCGCCTGAGAATCGCGTGGGATGCGGGGGTTACTTGGTGTTGATCTGGAGGGCTTTCTCGATTGCCGCGAGGCGGTCTTCGAGCTTGGCGTTGGCGGAGGAGGACTTGGCGAGGTCTTGCTTGAGGGCCGAGAGTTCGCGGGCCTGGCGTTCGATGACGTGGCGGGCGGCGTGCTGGTTGACGCCGATGGCGGTGTTGACGAGGTTCATGGGGGAGGAGGAGGGGGCGGATTCCCAGGCGCGGCCGACGAGGCGGGCGAGGTGTTCCGTTTCGAGGCGGTCGGCGGGGACGGCGACTGCGGAGCCGTCGTTCAGGCCGGAGGCGACGATGTAGTCACCGGCGTAGACGGTGCCGCGGACGAGAACGGGGACCTGGCCCATGAAGGCGACTTTCTCGAAGCGGGAGACATCGCCGTTGGTGGGCTGGTTACCGAGGACGATGGGCGCGCGGGAGACGACCATGACCTGTTCGGCACCGGCGGTGATGCGGGAGACCTTGCCGGCGCGGACGCCGACGACTTCGCCCCAGTTGATGTGCTCATCGGTGTTGGCGCGTTCGAGGTATTCGGCGTAGTCGGCGCCCTTGGAGCCGTAGGTGACGCCGCCGTCCTTGCAGTTCTGGACGGCCTGGGTGCGGAGGACGGCGAGGGCGGCGGCCTGTTCCATGGCACCGACGGTTTCGAGGACGTCGAACTCGAGGCCCCAGCAGACGAGGTCGTTCATCTGCTGCTGGGTGGGGAGGTCGAGGAGGATTGCGGGCGTGCCGATGGTGATCGGGTTGCCGGTGATGCTGGGGAGGGTCATGCTGGGGAGGGTGCCGCCGCTGAGGCCATAGAGAGCGGGTGCGCCGGAGCTGAAGTTGATGGGGGGGACGATGACGTTTTGGCCGGCGATGTTGACGGTGTTCCAGGAGAGGCTGGGAGGGATCGGGGCCTGGGTCTGCTGGAGGGTGGGGAAGTTACCGGGTGAGAAGCTGCCTCGGTTGAACCACGTAGAGGAGGGATTGAAGGTGATGTTGGAGCGGAGGTTGAAGGTGACGGCTGGGGGCGGGGCGACCCAGTCGAAGTTGTTGAAATCGAAGCCTTCGATGCGGCCGGTGACGGCGTTGAGGCCGTTGTAGAAGGTGACGAAGTTGTTGTCGCGGTTGGTTTCGGCGTTGTTGATCTTGATGGCGATGCCGTCGGCGTTTGCAGCGCCGGTGTTCTCGAAGAGGGCGACGTGGTTGCCGGAGAGGGAGCCGTTGGTGCGGACGATGAAGTTACCGTTGCCGTCGTCGAGGTAGTTGCGGAAGATGGGGCTGCCGCCGGTGTTGGTGGTGGAGCCGACGCGGCCGTCGTTGGAGACGGAGAAGAAGGCGCGGCGAGACTGGGCTGGGATCTGGCCGACTGGGAGTGCGCTGGGGTTGTACATGCCGAAGTGGAATGCGCCGAACGAGTTCCACACCACGCCGCCGACGGAGTCGTTGATGTTGCGCACGCGGAGGCCGACGTCGGGGCCGGAGACTTCGAGTTTGTCGAACGCCTGGCCGACGATGGTGCCTGCACCCGGGGTGGTGGTGCCGATGCCGACGGCGCCGGTGGTGCCGTTGATCATGAAGGGGATGTTGGCAGCGGTGGAGTTGCGAACGAGGAGTTGACCGGCTCCCTCGCTGTTGCCGCTGCCGGAGTTGATGAAGCTCCACGTTCGGCCGCTGACCGAGATGTTGGAGAGGTCGAACCAGGTTCCCCCGGTGGAGAAGCTGACGACGTTGGCGGATTGCTGCTGAGTGGAGAGGATGTGGAGGGGCGCGCTGGGGCTGCTGGTGCCGATACCGATGCGACCATCGACGTACACGTTCTGGGAGAAGCGGTTGGTCTGGGAGAAGATCTGGTTGGCGCGGTTGAGGATGGCGATGTTGGAGGAGAGCTGGCCGTCGGCGATGCCGCCGTTGTAGGCGGCGGCGGTGACGCCGGCGAGGCCGACGCCGTTGCCGACGAAGACGTTTGATGCGTTGTTGAAGGTCTTGGCGCCGGAGATGGTCTGTGTGGTGGAAGCGGTGAGGATGCCGTTGGCGGTGACGAAGGCGCTCGAGAGGGAACCGGAGAGACCGGTGGCGTCCATCTGGAGGGACTTGCCGGCGACAGCGGCGAAGGGAACGGGGGTGAGGCGCTGGCGGGGGAGGAGGGTGGTGAAGGTGGCGC
>JBEIUO010000094.1:0-7324 GCA_040374335.1 Phycisphaeraceae bacterium | reverse complement strand
GTCCTCTCGATCCTTGTGTACAACGGCTACTTCCCGCCCGAACTGCTCGTGAGCCCGGCGGAGACGAACCGCAACATCAAGATCATCGAGACCTACCAGTACGAGAGTCCGTACGCCGCCACGGGTGCGGACAGCCCAAACCCCGCCGAGGGTGTCGACAAATCCAAGGCCCTTTGGGACCCGGCGCTGAGTGTGGACTTCACGAGCGGGAAGACCGGGCACACCAGCTACGCGATGGTGATCCCGGTCGGTTTGCGCGCGAAGCAGTGGGCGAGCACGTCACGAGCTACGGATGCGGTCATCGGCAACCGCGGGCCGAAGATCAAGACGCTGACGAAGGGCGGGGCGCCAAACAGTACAGCCACTTTGGAGAACCCCGCGAGCAACACCATGCTGATCCACGGCGGCCGGAAAACCTGGGAAGGGAACATCGGCTACAACGACAACCACGTCGACTTCGAGACAAGCGTCACCCCGGAGACCACGCTCTACACCGCTGCCAACGGTTCGGTCTGGAAGGACTGCCTCTTCGCCGACGAGGTCGACGACAGCGCGGGGACCAACAATTACCTCGGCATCTACACCACCGCGGGCAAGGACATCAATGACTTCTCGCTCATCTGGGACTGACGCCGCGCCCGCCGCTACTTGTCGCCCGCGGCGTCAACGGCGAGGAAGCTCGTGTACGGCGAGACAAGGCCGTGCTCGAGCGCGAGGCTGCGCGACGCCCCGACCGCATCGACCGCCTCACCACGCAGCTCTCGCCGCGCCATCGCGGTCATCTGCCCACGCGCCCAGAGCTTGGGCAGGATCACCGCAGCATTCGCGTTCGCCTGCTTCACCGGAACCTCGAAAGAAACAGGCCGCCCGTTCGCCCGCGCCGTCACAACCAAGGTGCCCTGGATCTGACCGCTGAACCGACCCGTGATGAAAGCACCCCTGCCCGAATACAGCTCGGTGGGAACCTGCGCGCCCTGGACACGCGCCTCGGACCCTCCGAAGCTCACACGCACATCGGTCAACGCGGGCCGGCGCACGGTCTCGAGGAACTCATCCATCGCGGGAACCCCATCGCCCGCTTCGGTCGCCCACGCGGAGGCACCGTGCCCGAGTGCCGCGAGTTCGTTGATGAGGAACCGATTCGGCCGCCCGCCGATTCCGAACGCGAAGATCTTCGCCTCGCCGAGTCCCTTGTGAACGAGGGACAGCACGTCGCGCTCGTTCCCGATGAAGCCATCCGTCAAGAACGCGATCACCTTGCGACGACCCGGCTCCTCCGGGATCGTGAGCGCCGCCTCAAGCCCCGCCCTCATCTCCGTTCCGCCCTTCGCGGGAGTCGACTCAAGATACCGCTTCGCCGCGGCACGGTTCTCTCTCGTCGGCGGGAGAAGTTTGGTGCCAAGACCGGAGACTGACTCCGAGAAGTCGACGATCTGGAACCGCTCATCGCTCCGCAGCGCGTCGATGCCCCGGGTGATCGTGTCCTTCGCGATCTGAATCGGCCACCCGCTCATGCTGCCGGAACGATCGAGCACGAAGACGATATCGACCGGGCGAGGATCCAGGCCGCGTGAGCTCTCCGGCGGAACAAGCTGCAGGGCGAAGTACCCGCCGTTCGCATCGCTCGTCGTGTACACCGTGCCCGTGGCCTCGCTCTGCCTGATGTTCCACCGCAGCACGAAGTCCCGCTCGCTGCTCGCTCCAACGGAGCCCAGACGAGCGAAGGCCTGGGTACGCGATGGCCGCACAACCTCGACGGCATGAGATTCACACTCCACCTTGCCGATGGACACCCCGGCGTCGATGTCGACACCGATGGACACTCGCGGCGTAATCCCGATCTGCTTCGACTGCGCCGGGGGCGTCTGACCAGCCGGCGTGTACCGAGGACCAATGGTCGTCGGCAGCACAAGCTCGCACCATCCATCAACGCACGGGAGCGTGTTGTAATACGTGATCTCCACCCCGATGGTCGCCCCCGCCGCGATGTTCGCGACCCGCTGCAGGAAGATGTTGGGCCGCTCCTGCTCAAGCAGCGCGGCGTTCATCCCCTGCGCCTTCGCGGCCTCGTAGATCTGCTTGGCCTCCTCACGCTCACGGACGATTCCACGGATATGACGATCCCCGATCGTCATCACAAAGTCGCTCACCGCGGCATCATCCGGCAACGGGAACGCGTACGCCGCCTCGATCGGATAGTCGTTCGGGTTCGTGAAAGACTGCTCGACCTTGACCGCGGCGAGTTGCCCCGTGATCTCCGCATGCACCCCGGTTGAGACGACCGGGAGACGCTTCCACGTCGGCCAGGCATCGGCGGGCTCGTTCACGTTGACCACAACGATGGTCCCGGTGCCAGGGCTGGTGACGACCCTTACGCGATCGCGGGAAGAGCGCTGGATCACCCACACCTCGTCGCAGCGTGGATCGATCATGGCAGCGAGAGCAGTGAGGTCGGCAGACGGCTGTATCGCCGGTCTCGCCGGCGCGGCCACGATCGGCGCAAGCTCGTTCGGTGCGACCCCAGGAGTGGAGAAGTACCGCTCATGTCCCGCCCCGGATCTGTCCCACCGCTCATGCTTCGCAAGCGACTTCGCTCCTTCGGCGGCCACGGAGGGCGCAGCCGTCGACTCACACCCTCCCAGTATCAGCATCGCCATCAGCAGCACCGAGAGCAGCGACCACAGCACGACCGGCATCACTCGCTTCATGAACTCGACCCTCACTTTGGCACCGCACGCTCGGCGCGGGCCTTGATCTCGATCACCGCACCACGCTCATCACCCGCGGTGTGAACCTTCACCGCGAACCCCGTCTGCGCGTCATCCACCATGAAGTGCACCCTCGCCGCGCGGAACTCTCCCCGCGGCAGATTCGGCCCCTCGGCGAGCGACAGCGCACCGATCACGATCCGCCCACCGTTCAACGCCGCGGGGTCGTAGAACGGTGCATCCTTGAACTGCTCGTGGTCGCCACCTTCAACGCCGACGATCTTTGCACCGGCCCGGTCCGCGACGACCTCAAGCTGGTACGCCCCGAGCGGCCGATCACCGCTGTCGATGTAGATCTCGCACGCGATAAACGCCGGCACGCCGCGTTCCGCGGGTACAACCACGAAGGACGCGGCAACCAGGCCGAGCAACGCGAGGAATGCAAACCAGGCGGAGCGCATCAGAGTCTCCCCCCGTCCGTGGGCAGGCGAACCGCCACGCCGGCAACGGCATTCACATCATCGCGGTCCACGCGCCCGTCACCGGTGAAGTCCCACGTGGGTTCGGCCGCGCCACCCGCCCACGCCTTCGCGATCATGTACGCGTCGAGCATGTCCACGCGCCCGTCGGTGTTCACATCCTCGCGCACAGCAAGCGGCGAGCCCGGCGATTTGCTTTCGTTCCCAGGCATCACCACAGCAACCGCGATCGCCGCGGCAACCGCTCCCATCGCCCCCACCACCGCCGCAACCCGCACCCTCCGCCGCTTGGCAAAGTGCGCCGACGCGACCGAACGCGCATCGAACATCGGCAGCGACTCCGGCCTCCCCGCCAGTCTGCGAAGATCGGCGATCAGGGCCTCCGGGGCCTCGGATCTGCTCGGGTTGTCGGGCGAGTGTGGCATGTCATCTCCTGCAGGCGCGTTCGCGCCCCTTTGGTTCACCGGTTTGGTTCCGATTCTGAGAAATATGCCGCGGCATCCGGATCCGCCTGCAGCTTGGCGATGGCGTGGTGCAGCCGGGACTTCACGGTCCCGGGCGGGACCCCGAGGGCCGCACCGATCTCTTCCATGCTCAAGTCATCGACGAATCGCATGAGCAGCACTTCCGCATGAATCCCCGGCAATCGCGAGATCGCCTGATTCAGGCGGCCGAGCCGCTCGTCGCGCTCCGCGTCCGGGGGTGCGCAACTCGGGAGCGGAGCGTTCTCGTCGATTCTGGTCGCGAACCGCTTTCGTTTCCGCACCGCCGCGTACGCGAAGTGTCGCGTGACGGGATAGAGGTAGGTCGTCAGTCGCGAGGTGAGCACGAACCCCGGGAACCGCTTCAGAAAGTCCATGAAGACCGTCTGCACAACATCCCAGGCTTCTGATTCATCGCCCAGGTACCGCACGGCGACCCGCCACACCCACTCGCCGTGCCGGGCGTAGAGCTGGTCAAACGCCAGCGACTGCGAGCGGTTCAGCGCGTCGATGAGTTCTTCATCGGTTGGCTTCAGCGGTTGTTCGCCGGGGTCCTGCGGCATCCAGCGCGATGATACTCACGCCGCGGCCTCCGCGGTCGCGGGCGGATTCGCCTTCGCGCCCTGCTTCCCGTGCTTGGACTTCTCCCCCGCAAGCAGGGCGATGCCAACGACGATCAGCACAACCGAGATCGCCTTGCGCACGGTCATTCCCTCGTCCAGGACCAGCCACCCCAGCAGCACGGCCGTCGCGGGGCTGAGCGCAAACGCGATCGGACGAATGATCGAGATGTCTCCCCCCGGCGACCCCAGTCCCCAGTAGAAGAAGAAAACGCCGAGGAAGCCCGCGAGCAGCCCCGATCCTCCGATGACCATCGCCCACACGCTCGGCGTCATGGTCTTCCACCACTCCGCCGGCTCCGTCTTGGCGATCCGCGTCGCCACAAAGCACGCGATCATCGCCGGGACCACGGTCACGCAGGCCCGCAGAAACAACACGGTGAACGGGCCCACCCGACCGGTGTTGATCGCCCACTTCGTGAAGATCTCGCCTACGCCCCAGCACAATCCAGCCAGCACCGCGAAGATGATCGCCCGCATCGTGACTCCGTTCGTTGCCCGCTGCGTTCAGAAGAAATCCACCATCGCCGCCTGCCCGCTCCCGAAGACACCATCGAGCAGCGTGCCCGTATGGTCGTCGCACCGGACCAGCCCAACCGTTCGAGCGGCCAGCGGCGTCAGGTACCCCGTATACACCGGCGAGAATCCCCCGATGCTCGCGTGCAACACCGGCCGATCCTTGCCATCTGCCGCTTCGCACCGCGCGTGCCCATCCTGGATCCGCACCGTCCACCGCCCCTTGTTCCGGGGCAGCACATCGTCCGAAATGTCCAGGTCAAACTCGGTGTGAATCGCCGGCGAGTACCCACGCTTCTCGATGGCGTCCTTCAGCCGCACGATCCGCACCATCCACTCGTGCTGCATCTTGACGTCGAAACTGCTCAGCGGCATCATCGCCCCCAGCGGATTCGTCGACGCGCCGAACAGCGTGAGCCGCTCGGACATCATCGCAAAGTCCGCGAGCAACCCCAGCACGCGCCGCCCCGCGCCCGCATCCACAAACGCGAGGTCCGACACCGTGAGATTCTGCTTCCCGCTGTCGAGCCTCGTCTGCTGGATGAACGCGTACCCCTCGAGCGTCCCCGAGTGATCGGTCAACCCGTACCCGTTGCAGTCCGAGCCCCACCGCTTGCGCACCCGCGTCCAGCAGTAGTCCCCGCGATCCAGCATCCCCGGCATCCGCGACGCGAACGCCGTGTACACCTCACGCACCTGCTGCGCGTGCGAGTCATCGAGCATCACCACCCGCCGCGTCTTCTCGCGCTGGGCCTGGATCACCCGCATGTCCACGCAGCACTCGTAGCGCGCGCCCGCGATCTCGTACCCCACCGACCGGTACAGCGCCGCCGTCGACGCGTACAGCGTCGAAATCGCGAACCCCTCCGCGTCAGCCTCCCGCATCATCGCCCGCATCATCCGGCCGGCCAGGCCCGCTCCGCGCCCCGTCGCCGGCACCGCAACCCCCGCGATCCCCACCATCGGCACGCTGCGGCCCCCGTAGTACTGCCCCATCGGGATCCGCACCAGCGACGCCGCCGGGTGCCCGTCGTGGGTCGGCAAAAACCTGCAGTTGTCCAGCCCCACCGACTCCCGCAGCCACTTCGCCGCGTCCTCAAGGCTCGGCGTGTAGGTCAGAGAAATGAACCGAGAGATCGCGTCAAGCTGCGCGCTCTCGGTCACCGGCCGGAGGGTCTCTTCCATGGTCCAGCATAGGGACCGAAAACCGCCCCGTACTCACCCTCCCGCACCCTTCCCCATCGGGATCGCCTGCCGCCCCGTCATCCAGTCGTACGCCGCCAAAACCTGCCGAACATGCATGCTCGCCAGCCTGTTCGCTCGCACGTACTGCACCGCCGACGCCGACAACTCCCGCGCCCCCACCCGATCCCGCAACACCCCCGCCGTCGCCTCCCGCCACGCCGCGGCACTCCCGCCATCCACCAGCCGCGCCGTCTTGTCCTCGACCAGAAAGCTCACCATCGGGTCCCGCGCCGCGATCACCACCATCCCCGCCGCCATCGCCTCCAGCACGATGCTCCGCTGCTCCCCCTGCGCATCCGGGTGCACCAGCAAATCGCCGTGCACCAGTAGATCGCACCGCCCCTCCAGTTCCTCGATCAGCGTCAACCGATCCAGCACCCCCAGCCGCTTCGCCGCCTGCCACAACCCCGCACGTCTCGCGGCCAGCGCATCGCAGAAGATCACCGCGTCCGGAGCCTCGCGCAGCGCCTCCGCCACGCCCGTCAACGCCGCGACGAACGATCTCGCGTCACGCCCCGAGCCAACCAGCATCGCCGTTACTGCACGCCCCTCCGGCAAAACCACTCGCGTCTCGCTCGGCACGTGCACGCCCCACGACGCCGCCCGCACAAGCCCCCCCGCCGCCGTCAGCGCCTTCTCGATCGCCGCGTCCGGTGCCATGAGCACCGGCTCCAGCCCCTCGCCCCGCTTCCTGAGCGATTGAGAAACGCCAATCGCGCGGTCCACCAACCCCGAGCGCCAGACCTCCAACACCAACTGCGACCCCAGCAGCGCGGCGGTCTCAATCCCCCACCCCCACACCGCGCCCCCGAAGACGTGCAGCAGGTCGATCTCCCCCTCGTCGTCTTCACCCAAGCTCGCGAACAGCGAACGCACGAGCTTCCTCGCCGCGAACCTCCTCGTGAGCGACAGCGTCCGGGTCGAATACCGCACGACGGTGCTGAACAGGTTGCCCCCTTCCGCACCCTCCACCGTTTCCGGCAGAGCCTGGATCACCCGCACCCCCTCGTCCGCCAGCCCGATCTCCAGGCGCGACAACAACGCCCGCTCTCGCGAAGCGAAGAACTCGTCGGCGATGATCAGGGCCCGCATCGGCACATCCCCTCTATCGGCTCACCAACCCCGCGCCCCGACTCTCAATCTCGCACGCGGGCACCTCTCCCCCTCCATTTCCCCCGCCAACTTCCCCTCCAGCTCCCGCCGCACCAGCCTGCACACCCACCCACCGCTCCCCACCCACCCCCTTCAACATCCACCCCCCGCCCCCGCCATCC
>JBEIUO010000253.1:0-4873 GCA_040374335.1 Phycisphaeraceae bacterium | reverse complement strand
GACCGCCTGGTCGCGATCAAGATCCTCCCCAAGAAGTTCTCCGGGAACCCGCAGTTCATCGAGCGGTTTTACGCGGAGGGGCGTGCCGCGGCACAGCTGAACCACCCGAACATCGTGCAGGCGTACGACGTTGGGAAGGCGGGGGATTACCACTACTTCGTGATGGAGTACGTGGAGGGGAGCACGGTCTACGACGAGATCGTGAAGAACAAGCGGCACACGGAGGACGAGGCGCTGAACATCGCGATTCAGATCGCGGAGGCGCTGGACCACGCCCACATGAAGGGGCTGATTCACCGGGACGTGAAGCCCAAGAACGTGATGATGACCAAGGGGGGCGTGGCGAAGCTGGCGGACATGGGGCTGGCCCGCGCGATCTCGGACAAGGAAGCGGCTGAGGCGGAGCAGGGCAAGGCGTTCGGGACGCCGTACTACATCTCGCCGGAGCAGATCCGTGGCGAGCTGAACATCGGGCCGCAGGCGGACATTTACTCGCTGGGCGCGACGCTGTACCACATGGTGACGGGGACGGTGCCGTTTGACGGGAAGAACCCGTCGGCGGTGATGCACAAGCACCTGAAGGCGGAGCTGGCCCCCCCTGATCATGTGAATCCGAAGCTTTCCGCGGGGGTATCCGAGGTCATCGAGATGATGATGGCCAAGGACGCCCGGAAGCGGTACCAAAACTGCAAGGACCTGCTGGCGGACCTGCGGGCGGTGAAGGCCAAGCAGCGGCCGCCGCTGGCGCACAAGGACGTAGGGGGCGCGGATTTGGCGTCTTTGGCGAAGGCCGAGGCGTCGGTGGTGGCGGAGATCCCGGTTTCGTCGGTGGGAGGTCCCGGGGTGCGAAAAGGGCTGGTCATTGCCTTGGCGGTCGCCCTGGGGATATCCTTTATTGGTAATGTGGTGTTACTGCTCCAAAAGGTATGAGTGAGGAGTGGGGAAAGGCCTTGCCAGGGAGGCCCGGAGCGGTTAGCCTTGTGTCAGGAAGACGGGTACGGGGGCGGGACCGGTCTTTGGTCTGAAGAAGTTGGACGCATGCAAGAAGTAGAGATCAGCACAGATCGCGGCGGAGAGGTGACGGCGAGAGACGCCGTTGCCGTGTCGTGATGCTCGTGACGAGAACGTGTGGACGAAGGGTGGAGCACCGGCGCGACGGCGTGTAGCCGCGCGGATTGTGGTGCGGGTTGGTGTTTCAGTACGCAAGGAGTTCAGTCATCGCTTTCGGTCGATTCAATCGTGACGCAGGGCCGGTTCAGCGGATTCGCGTGAACCACATGATCAAGATCAGTCCGATCCGGGTGATCGGGCCGGACAACGAGCAGATCGGTGTGGTTTCGACCAACGAGGCGCTGCAGAAGGCGATGGAGATGGGGTTTGACCTCGTCGAGATCTCGCCGGATGCGCGTCCGCCGGTCTGCAAGATCATGGACTACGGCAAGTACAAGTACGAGCTGAGTCAGAAGGCGAAGAAGAGCCGCGCCGCGAGCAAGGCGAGCGAGATGAAGGAAATCCGGCTGGGCCGGTCGGTGAAGATCGACCCGCACGATGTGCAGGTGCGCATCGACCAGTCGCGCCGGTTCCTGATGCACGGGCACAAGGTGATGGTGACGCAGCGGTTCAAGGGTCGCGAGATCGCGCACCGGGAGCTTGGGCTGGACAACCTGAAGGAAGTGGCGACGCAGCTGGCCGACATCGCGAAGGTGGAGCAGATGCCGCGGTGGATGGGCAAGCAGGCGAGCATTATCCTGGCGCCGGACAAGGCGAAGGTGGATGCGATCAAGCGCAAGCTCGACAAGGAGCGTGCGGACAAGATCGCCGCGGGCGAGAAGGTTGAAGACGAGAAGCCGATCGAGGAGCTCGAGAAGGAAATCGAGGCTCAGCTCGCGCTCGACGAGCCGGATGTGGAAGTGGACGTCGCCGACGAGACCGACGAGGCCTGAGCCTTCGGAAATCCAGAGTTGAACCGATAGGTCCTATGGGTCACATAGGACCTATTTCTTTTTTGGAAGCGATAGGTCCTATGGGTCACATAGGACCTATTTCTTTTGCGGACGGCTGCCGTACTGTTTGCACTCCTATGGCAAACACCCTTCCGAACTCTGCGCCGGCCACCCGCCGTGCCGACGAACGCGTCATCCGCGTCCGCGGGGCCCGCGAGCACAACCTCAAGAACATCGACGTCTCGATCCCGCGCGACCAGTTGGTGGTGATCACCGGGTTGTCGGGGTCGGGGAAGAGCTCGCTGGCGTTCGACACGATCTTCGCGGAGGGGCAGCGCAAGTACATGGAGAGTCTCTCCGCGTACGCGCGTCAGTTTCTCGAGCAGTTGAAGAAGCCCGACGTCGACGAGGTGGAGGGCGTGCCGCCGACGATCGCGATCGAGCAGCGCTCCGCGAGCGGCAACCCGCGTTCGACGGTGGCGACGACGACGGAGATCTACGACTACCTGCGCCTTCTGTACGCGCGCTGCGGGAAGCCTTACTCCTGGGCCCCCACGAAGACCAAGAAGGACGGCACGGTGACGGAGCGCTCGGGCGTGGCGATCGCCGCGAGCAACAGCACACAGATCGTCGACAGCATCATGGGGCGTGCGGAGGGGACGCGGCTGATGGTGCTCGCGCCGGTGGTGCGCGGGCAGAAGGGCTTCCACCGCGAGAAGCTGGAGGAGCTGTCGCAGCAGGGGTGGACGCGGGTTCGCGTGAACGGCAAGATCCTGGACCTGCGCGACGTGCTGAAGGAGCCCGGCGAGAACCCGCTGGACCTTGGCCGCTACGAGAAGCACACGATCGAGGCGGTGATCGACCGCCTGGTGATCGGCGCCGAGGCCCGTCAGCGGCTGGCGGAATCGGTGGAATCCAGCATCCGGCTCGCGGACGGCGCCGTGATCATCACGGCGGAGACGACGGCCAAGGACGGGGCCACGGAGTGGAAGGACACCGCGTACTCGACGAAGTTCGCCGACCCTGAGCGGCCGGAGTTCGCGCTGGAGGAACTCAGCCCGCGTCTGTTCAGCTTCAACTCACCGTACGGCGCGTGCCCGGGGTGCAGCGGGCTGGGGACGATCCTCGAGTTCGACGAGGTCCTGGTTCTGCCCGACGCGACGCTGAGTCTGGAGAAGGGCGCGGTCGCCGCGTGGAACAAGAACGGCCCGGTGCGGGCGTGGTTCAACCGCAAGCTGCGGAAGTTCTGCAAGGAGTTCGGCGTGAGTTTCGCGGCACCGGTCGCGACCTTCAGCGCAGACGTGCGGCACGTGCTGCTGCACGGATCCCGCACGAAGGAAGAGGTCGCGAAGTACGGCGGGAAGTTCGAGGGCGTGATCCCCAACATCGCCGAATGGTGGAAATCGACCGAGAACGAGGGCGTGAAGGAGTGGCTGGGCACATTCCTCAGCCAGAGCCCGTGCAAGACCTGCTGCGGGGACCGCCTGCGCGTCGAAGCGCTTCACGTGCAGATCGAGAGCACGCACAAGGCCGACACCTCCGCCCGGTCGGCCTCGGTGATCGGACGGCCGAAGCAGAACGGCACGATGCTGAACATCGCCGAGTTCTCGCGCCTCGCGATCACGGACGCGGTGGACTTTGTGTCGGGCCTGGTGCTGAGCACCGAGCACCGCGTGATCGCCGAGCCGATCCTGAAGGAGGTCCAGAACCGCCTGCGGTTCCTCACGGGCGTCGGCCTCGAGTACCTCTCGCTGGACCGCAAGACCGCGTCGCTCTCGGGCGGCGAAGCCCAGCGCATCCGGCTCGCCTCACAGGTGGGCAGCGGGCTCGTGGGCGCGTGCTACGTGCTCGACGAGCCCACCATCGGTCTGCACCAGCGAGACAACGACCGCCTCATCGCCACCCTCCGCCACCTCGCCGACATCGGCAACACGGTCATCGTGGTGGAGCACGACGAGGACATGATCCGCGCGGCGGACCACGTGCTGGATGTCGGTCCCGGCCCCGGCGTGCACGGCGGTCGCATCGTCGCGCAGGGCACGGTGCAGGAGATCTGCGACAACCCCGCCTCTCTCACGGGTGACTACCTCTGCGGCCGCAAGTCGATCGCGGTCCCGAAGCGGCGTCGCGAGCTCAACGAGAAGAAGGCGATCGTCATCAAGGGCGCTACGCAGAACAACCTCAAGAAGGTCGACGCGACGTTCCCCCTCGGCGGGCTGGTGTGCGTGACGGGCGTGAGCGGCAGCGGCAAATCGACCCTCGTGAACGACATCCTGCTCGAAGCCGCGAAACTGGAGACCACCGGCGGCCGGCACAAGCCCGGCGCCCACACGTCGTTCAAGTGGCCGAAGCAACTCGACCGCATCATCGAGGTCGACCAGACGCCTATCGGCCGCACGCCGCGGAGCAACCCCGCGACCTATACCGGGATCTTCGACGACATCCGCTCGGTGTTCGTGCAGACGAAAGAGTCCAAGATCCGCGGCTACAAGCCCGGGCGGTTCTCGTTCAACGTCTCGGTGGAATCCGGCGGCGGCCGGTGCGAGGCGTGCCAGGGCCAGGGCGTCAAGAAGATCGAGATGCACTTCCTCCCGGACGTGTACGTCGAGTGCGAGGTCTGCCGGGGCAAGCGGTACAACCGCGAGACGCTCGAGGTCACCTACCGGGGCAAGTCGATCAGCGACGTGCTCGACATGACCATCGAAGCAGCCCTCTCGTTCTTCGAGAACCACCCCAAGATCCTCCGCTACCTCCGCTGCCTGCACGACGTCGGCCTCGATTACATCCAGCTCGGACAACCCTCCACCACGCTCTCGGGTGGCGAGGCGCAACGCATCAAGCTCGCGACCGAACTCGGGAAGGTCGGCGCTCCCGCGGGACCGGCGATCGACCCCGAGACAGGCGAACCCGCGCAGCGCGAGGCCAGCGCG
>JBEIUO010000504.1:0-3064 GCA_040374335.1 Phycisphaeraceae bacterium | reverse complement strand
GACATCCGCATCCAGGCCGAGCAGATCATCAAGTCAAAGCAGGAACTCAACCGCATCCTCGCCTTCCACACCGGCCAGAAGGTCGAACAGATCCAGGCCGACTCCGAGCGCGATAAGTTCTTCACCGCCGAAGAAGCAAAGAAGTACGGCCTCGTCGACGACGTCCTCGCCGAGACCCCGAAGGAAATCCGCCCGGCCACCCGCTGAGCCCCGTCCTCCCTCTCGTCATCACCCCACAGGAGATGTGAACGCCCGTCGCCAAGGCCCCCCAAGTTCCTCAAGGTCCCCGCGACCCCCAAGCGTTCCAACACCCATGTCCGGATACCTCGTCCCCATCGTCATCGAAAAGTCCGCCAAAGGCGAACGCGCGTACGACATCTACTCCCGCCTCCTCAAAGACCACATCATCTTCATCGGCGGCCCCATCACCGACGAACTCGCCAACCTCGTCGTCGCCCAGCTCCTCTTCCTCGCCAACGAAGACTCCAAGAACGACATCCACGTCTACGTCAACTCCCCCGGCGGCTCCGTCTCCGCCGGCCTGGGCATCATCGACACGATGAAGTACATCAAGTGCGACGTCTGCACCTACATCATCGGCCAGGCCGCCTCCATGGGCTCCCTCATCTCCGTCAGCGGCACCAAGGGCAAACGCTTCACCCTCCCCAACGCCCGCAACCTCATGCACCAGCCCCTCCTCGGCGGTGTCATGGAAGGTCAGGCCACCGACCTCGAAATCGAAGCCCGCGAAATGCTCCGCATCCGCGAACGCCTCTACCAGATCTACTCCGAAGCCACCGGCCAGACCGTCGATCGCATCACCAAGGACTGCGACCGCAACAAGTGGCTCGATGAAAAGGAAATGCTCGAATACGGCCTCGTCGACGCCGTCCTCGAACGAATGCCCAACCACCGCGAAGACGACCGCCCCGTTGATGAATAAACTCTGCCGCACATGACCGCGGCAACCAACATCCCCTCGCCTCCCCCAAGCACCGCACTCCCGCGGTGCTTTTTTCTTCCCCTCCTCCTCGCCACCCTCCTCGCCCTCCCCGCATGCCGCTTCCACGTCGGAGGTGAATCCTCCGTCGAAGCCGAGAACCACCACCTCCGCCAACAGGTGAAGTCCCTCGAGTCCCGCGCCCTCGCCGCCGAACACGAACGCGACGAGGCCCGCCTCAAACTCAACGCGGCAAACACCTCCGGCGCACTCGATGCCACCCCCCTCCTCACCCGCCTCGAGATCGACACCGACTCCGCCCTCGACCGCCAAAGCGTCGCCCACATCTACCTCATCCCACGCGACGGCCGCGACCGCTTCCTCCAGATCGTCGGCACCCTCTCCCTCTCCATCACCGACGCCGCCGGATCACAACTCGCCGCCCTCTCCCTCTCCCCAACGCAGCTCCGCGACGCCTACCGCGCCAGCCCCTTCGGCACCCACTACCTCCTCGAACTCCCACTCCCCTCCCGCGCCGACACCATGCAGATCAAGGCCGTCTTCACAGACGCGACCTCCCAGCGCACCACCAGCGCCGAAGCTCCCCTCAAAGTCCTCGAATAACCGCGACGCCCCTCAGCTCGGCAACGGGAACCGCCCGCACATCGAGCGGATCTCCTCGCGCACCTTCCGCGACACGCCCTCAAGGTCACCCTTGAGCCCCGCGTCGAGCACCGTGTCGATCCACCCCGCCACGATCCGCATCTGCTCTTCCTTGAACCCCCGCGTCGTCGTCGCCGCGGTCCCCAGCCGCACCCCGCTCGTCACCCGCGGCGGGCGCGGATCGTCCGGGACCCCGTTCATGTTGCAGATCATCCCCGCGTCCTCGAGCCACTGACTCGCATCCTTGCCCGTCAGATCCGCGTGCCGCGCACGCAGGTCCACCAGCATCAGATGGTTGTCGGTCCCCCCCGTCGTCAACCGGTACCCGTGCTTGGTCAGCGACTCGCCCAGGCACTTCGCGTTCTTCACCACCTGCTCGCAGTACGTCTTGAAGTCAGGCTTGAGCGCCTCCCCAAACGCCACCGCCTTCGCCGCGATCACGTGCATCAACGGCCCACCCTGCGCGCCGGGGAACAAGGCGCGGTCGATCTTCTTCGATAACTCCTCGTCGTTCGTGAGAATCAACCCGCCCCGCGGCCCGCGCAGCGTCTTGTGCGTCGTCGTCGTCACGATGTGCGCATGCGGGAACGGGCTCGGATGAACGCCCGACGCCACCAACCCCGCGATGTGCGCGATATCCGCCACCAGCAGCGCACCGCACTCGTCCGCGATCGCCCGGAACTTCGCGAAATCAATCACCCGCGGATACGCCGAGTACCCCACCATGATGATCTTCGGCTTCGCCTCGACGCACACCCGGCGCGTCTCCTCGTAGTTGATCCGCTCAAACTCCGGATGGTCCTTCGCGTAGTGCAGCGGATAGTGCACCGGCTTGTAGAACCGCCCCGACAAGTTCAGCTTCATCCCGTGGCTCAGGTGCCCCCCGTCCTTCAGCACCAGGCTCGCGAACGTGTCCCCCGGCTCCAGCACCGCCTGCATCATCGCCTGATTCGCCTGCGCGCCCGAGTGCGGCTGCACGTTCGCGAACTTCGCCCCAAACAGCTGCTTCGCCCGCTCGCGGGCCAGCTCCTCCACCTGGTCGTTGAAGACGCACCCGCCGTAGTACCGCGCCCCGGGGTACCCCTCAGCGTACTTGTTCGTAAAGCACGTCCCCATCGCGTGCATCACCGCCGCGGAAACGTGGTTCTCGCTCGCGATCAGCTCGATGGTCGTCGCCTGCCGGTCCATCTCCCTCGCGAGGCACCCAGCCACCGCAGGGTCCCGGGCCTCGAGCAGGTTCAACACAGACGTCGCAATGGGGTCGTTCGCCATGGCCGGAGCGTAGGACGCAAGCCTCCACCCCAACCACCCCCAGAAATTCGAGACCCTCGCCTGCAAGATCCCCCCACCCGCGCGCAACTCCCCCCGTAGGCATTCCGCCGCACAAGGAGGTAGACATGCGTTCCACCCTCGCCGCCGCCCTCGGCACCCACGCCGCCTCCCACGCCGGGGCCAGCACCG
>JBEIUO010000076.1:0-7847 GCA_040374335.1 Phycisphaeraceae bacterium | reverse complement strand
CGCCAGACCACTAAAACCGAAAAATCCAAAAATCCCCCAAACACCCTCCTTGACAAACCCGTCCTACACCTGTACCTTACCCCCATGGACACCACCCAAACACCAATCAACCTCGACGACCTCCTCGACCGTTACTTCGAGCCCGATCAGTCCCTCCACAGCCTCGCGCGGCATCTCAACATCTCCCTCCGCGCTCTCTCCGCCTTCCTCGATCAGCCGCACGTTCAACAGGCCATCAAGGAGATCCGCAGGATGTTCCGCCGCCGCACGCCACACCTCATCGAGGCCACCCTCGAACGCAACCTCCAGCTCATCAACGCCGCGGCAACGCTCCCCGAAAACCCCACCCCTGCCGACCGCGACCGCCTCCGGCGCGAGCTCGATACCTCACGCCGCGTCGCCGACCTCATGCGCCGCATGTCCACGCCCCCGCCCCGCCAAAAGGCACCGCGGCAAACCTCCACCAGTTTCCCCTCTCACTTCACACTCCCCACCACACCAACGAACACCGCCGCCGACACAACGGCCGAGGCAACAACAACCATCTCCACGCCCACCACAACCCCCTCCACACCCGCCGCCCGCATGTCCGACGCCGAGTACGACCAGACCATCGCCGCCATCGAAGCCAAAATCGCCCAAGCCCTCAAATCCAAACCCCCTCACCGCCAAGCCGGCTAACAACGCGGCACCCCCTCCGAATTTGCTGCTTTGCAAATTTGAGCTTTGCTGCTTTGCCCCCCTCACCGCCAGGCTGGCTGACAAACCCACCTTCACCTCGCCCGGCCATCCACACGCCGCGGCACTCCCCTCCGAATTTGCTGCTTTGCAAATTTGAGCTTTGCTGCTTTTCCTACTCTCCCCCATCGCCAGAATCCTCCACATCTCCACCCGCCTCATCCTCGGTGGCTCCCAAGAGAACACCGTGCTCTCCTGTGAAGGCCAGGCCCGTCGCGGCAACGACGTTCACCTCGCCTTCGGCCCCATCTACGGCCCCGAAGGTTCACTCCTCACGCGCGTCGAAGCCTTCCGCTCACCCTCCGGCGCACCCATCACCACCCACGTCGTCCCCGATCTCTGCCGCGAAATCAGCCCCATCCGCGACCTCCGCTGCTACCACCAACTCCGCCGCCTCATCCGCGACCTCAAGCCCGACATCGTCCACACCCACAGCTCCAAAGCTGGCATCATCGGTCGCGCCGCCGCCTGGGCCGAACATCAGTCCAAGCACGGGGCCGGCCTCAAGGTCGGCATCGTCCACACCATCCACGGCCCACCCTTCATGCCCGTCGAGGGCTCGCCCCTCGCGCGCCTCAAGACCTCCATCACCAACCACATCTACACCCTCTCCGAACGCTTCGCCGCCGCGCGATGCCACGCCATCGTCAGCGTCGCCGACGCCATGACCGAGCAGTTCCTCGCGCGCCACATCGGCACGCCCCCGCTCTACACCACCGTCCGCTCCGGCATGGACCTCGCGCCCTTCCTCGACCCACCCGCCTCCGAGTCCCGCGCCGCACAACGCGCCGCGCTCTCGCTCGCCGACTCCGAGATCGTCGTCGGCACCGTCGCGCGCCTCGCGCAACACAAGGGCCACGACGATCTCCTCG
This sequence comes from Phycisphaeraceae bacterium, assembly GCA_040374335.1. Lineage (GTDB taxonomy): Bacteria > Planctomycetota > Phycisphaerae > Phycisphaerales > UBA1924 > JBEIUO01. The sequence continues at coordinate 6,237 of JBEIUO010000076.1, read as the reverse complement.
ACGCGCTCGCCTCGCAACTCCGCACCCGAAGCAACCTCCGCCTCCTCTGGGTCGGTGACGGCTGGTGGCGCACCCGCCTCGTCAGCAAGGCCAAGCAACTCGGCCTCACCGTCTGCGAGCTCGACAGAGCCGGCGTCCACCCGCGCTCCAACATCATCCTCACCGGCCTCGTCCCCCCCGAACGTGTACCCGGCCTCATGCGCGCGATGGACATCCTCGCCCACCCCAGCTACCGCGAGGGCCTCCCCCGCACCGTCCCCCAGGCTCTCCTCTGCCGCGTCCCCCCCGTCGCGTACGACGTCGACGGCACGCGCGAAGCCTGCATCGACGGCCAAACCGGCCTCCTCGTTCCCCTCGCCAACCGCGCCGCACTCGGCGAAGCCATCCTCCGCCTCGCGGGTGATCCAAACCTCCGCCAAACCCTCGCCGCAAACGGCTTCACATTCGTCCGCGAGGCCTTCTCCGCCGACCGAATGGTCACCGACCTCGAATCCGTATACGCAAACGCCCTCTCCAGAGCAGGGAACTCCATTCCCCACTGATCGTCTACCATTCCGAGCAACGTTCCCGCCCGATCAACGAACACTGTCGGCGGAACCATCGAGTCCCATCCTCCCCCGGCGTCAGTGGGGGGGTGCTCGACCCCGGAGTATGCCTCAATGAACACGCGTGCCCTCGTCGGCGGTGCGACCCTCCTCTCCGCAGCCTTCCTCTCCGGCTGCGCCCAACCCCCCCGCGGCGAACCCGTCGGCCGCGCGGACGTCTACGACACCACCCCCGCCGAACGCAACAGCCGCGAGATCCTCCCCGCCGCCCTCGCCGAAAACAGCGACCAGGTCGCCCAGCACCTCGCCGCCGACATGGAGCAGATCCCCGAACTCAACGGCGCCGACCGCGCCACCGTCGTCTTCGGCGACATCGTCAACAAGACCGGCATCGTCCCCACCAGCGACTTCGAAGCCTTCCGCACCCGCACCCGCCAGAAGCTCATGCAGAGCTCCTACATCCGCTCCCGTATCAACTTCGTCGAAAACCGCGCCCGCCTCGAGAACCTCCAGGACCGCGAACTCGTCGGCTCCGGTCGCAAGCCCCTCGACGCCGACCGCACCTTCTTCCTCAACGGCGCCATGTACCGCATCACCCGCGGCAACTCCGAAAGCGTCAACCTCTACGAGCTCTCCTGGGAACTCACCCGCGCCTCCGACGGCTCCATCGTCTGGAGCAGCGCACCCTACGAAATCAAGCAGGTCCGCTGAGCACCCCCACATGATCGCCCGCACCCTCATCGCGTTGCTCGCCGCCGCGGCAGTCACCGGTTGCGCCGCCAAGCAGTCCACCCGCATCAGCGTCTCCGACCTCGAGGAAACCACCTCCGTCGTCGCCGACAAGCTCCGCGGCAGCGACTTCCTCGCCCAACGCACCCCCGACTCGCCCCCCATGATCGTCGCCATCCACAAAGTGGAGAACCTCACCAGCGACATCATCCCCGAGGGCGACCGCTGGTGGATGATGCAACGCGTCCGCTCCTCACAGCCCATCCTCACCCTCTCGCGCGACAAGAACATCCGCTTCGTCATCCCCGCCGAACACCTCCAAGCCGGCATCGAACGCGGCAACCTCGAAGACGACTTCGCCAAAGACCGCAAGCCCACCCACGAGATGTCCGCGACCTTCCTCTCCGCAACCCGCGCCGCCGGCAAGCACCGCACCGACGCGTACCTCTGCGAGTACCGCATCACCGACCTCACCTCCGGCGGCCTCGTCTGGACCGAAGTCTTCGAGTTCAAGCGCGCCGCCTTCGGAAAGGGATACGACTGATGCGCCCGCTCGCGCCCCTGGCGGCACTGCTCATCACCCTCGCGGGGTCGCTCGGCGGCTGCGCATCGGCCCTCGACCCCAAGCTCACGCAGGCCGTCGCCGTCGGCCGCTACGGCGGCGCACGCGAGAAGCTCCAGGACGACGTCCGCAAGGGCGGCAACCTCGGCGACTACGACTACATCCTCAACCGCTCGCGCCTCCTCATGCTCACCCTCGCCGACGGCCAGCCCGATGCCGCGGAAGAAGTCGCGAACCAGACCTTCTCCTTCCTCCGCACGCAAGGCCTCAACGCCGACCGCACCATCCGCTCCACGATCATCAGCGACGGCGTCCGCATCTGGAAGGGCGAACCCTTCGAGCAAGCGATGGCCTACTCCGCGATCGCGATCCAGAAAGCCCAGCGCAACGAGTGGGACAACGCCCGCGCCGCCGCGCAGGCCTCGCTCTTCCTGCTGAAGGACTTCAACGAGGGCGAAGGCAAGCGCATCATGAGCTCCACCGAGCTCGCGCAGCGGGCCGCGAACAAGGAGAAGGTCGGCGTCAACAGCGACGCCTACCTCGACAACGGCTACGCCGCGGTCAAGACCAACTTCGCGCTCGGCTACGTGCTCGCGGGCGCATCGAGCAAGGCGCTCGGTCGCGACGACGAGGCCTCCGACTACCTGCGCGAAGCCGCGAACGTCGAACCCGCGCTCGCCGAACTCACCGACGCGATCCGCTCCGGCCGTTACAACACGCTCGTGGTGATCGACGAAGGCCGCGGACCAACGAAAGTCGCCAGCGGGCTCGACGGCGCGATCGCCGAGTGGATGTCCGTCGGTCGCAGCGCACCCGCCGTCACCATGTGGACAGAAGACCAGGCCTCCCGCGTCGGCGCACCCCGCACCGTCGACGTCGCCGAACTCGCGCGCGACCACCGCTGGAACAACCTCGAAGACGTCCGCCGCGCCAAGAGCCTCATCGGCAACGCGCTCCTCGTCGGCGGCGCGGCAGTCGCCATCGGTGCCGAAGACGACGAGGCCAAACTCGTCGGTGCCGGCGCCGCACTCGCCGGTCTCCTCCTCAAAGCCTCCTCCAAAGCCGACACCCGCCACAACGAGTTCCTCCCCCGCGCGGCATACGTCGGCGTGCTCAACATCACCGCCCCCGACACCACGGTCGGCGTGCAGGTCGACAACCGCCCCGAAACCCGCCTCATGCTCCCCTCCATCGCGCCACCACGCGAAGGCCAGCGCATGCAGTTGCTCTACGCCCGCATCCCGCCCGCCGGCGCGCCGTGGGCCTCTTCGGGCCAAGTGCTCTACGCCAACGACCGCACCCAGACCCGCATCACCGGCGACGAACTCCCGTACATCATGGGCGGCCGCTGCGTCCGCGCTCCATCACCCGACACCCTCGCGCGATACCACGCCTCCGGCCGCCTCAAGAACATGACCGCCGTTGAACTCGAGAACCTCTACCGCGAAGAAGGCATCGCGCTCACCGTCGAGGACCAGCGCGGCGAGAGCCGCAAGCACATCCTCGAAGGCGGCACCTCGCTCGTCTGCCCAATCGCCGGTTCCACCGGGTACGCCCGCCTCTTCTGCCAGACCCACCAGCCATACCAGCCCAAGTCCGAGGCGCTCCGTCGCGCCATCGAAGCCGAACAACGAGGGGAATAAGGAGTCACGTCATGATGAAGTCCACGCTCGCACTCTTGGCCATCGCCGCCGCCACGCTCGGCGGCTGCGCCCACGACCCCAAGGCCCCCATCGCCGCCGGGCCCGACACCGTCCGCCGCGACCAGTGGCCGCAGATCGAGCTCGAACCCGCGCTCGCCGGTTGGGTCGTCGCCAACCAGCCGATCGTCGAGAACGGCCCCGTGATGAAGGTCCAGGTCCCCGTCCGTCTGCTGAGCGACGGCGGCCAGTTCGCCCGCATCCAGTACCAGTACACCTTCTTCGACACCAGCGGCCGCCCGCTCCGCGACCAGATGGGGTGGCAGTACGTGCGCCTCGAGCCCCGCACCCCCACGTTCCTCGCGGGCAACTCCACCGACGCCGCGGGCGACTGGCGCCTCGTGATCCGCATGAGCCGCTGATCGCGCGGGGCCCGGCGTATTCACCTACGCTTGGCCATGGCGACGGTCTTCCTCAACGGTGATTTCGTAGGGCGCGACGACGCCCGTGTCTCCGCGTTCGACGCGGGGTTCCAGCACGGCGTCGGTCTGTTCGAGACGATGCTCGGTATCGGCGGCGACCAGCCGCGGATCCTGCATCTGCACGAACACCTCGGCCGCCTCGCCGAGTCGACGCGCACCCTCGGGCTCACCGAGACCATCCGCGTGCCACCGCTCGCCGAGGCCTGCGAACGCACGCTCGCGAAAGCAGTGGCGGACTCAACCGCGCGCCGGTTCCGCATCCGCCTCACGCTCACCGGTGGTGACCTGAATCTGCTGGATCGCTCCGGCGCCGCCGCGCCCATGCAGCCCACGCTGATGATCGTCGCGCAGCCCGCGACCGAGTACCCCGCGGAGATGTACGAGCGCGGCGTGCTGCTCGCCGTTGCCGACTACAAGGCCAACCCCCTCGATCCCCTCCAGGGCCACAAGACCCTCTCCTACTGGGGCCGCCTGCGCGAGCTCCAGCGTGCCGCCGGCAAACGCGCGGCGGAGGCGTTGGTCCTCCAGGTATCCAACCACCTATGCGGCGGCTGCGTGAGCAACGTCTTCCTCGCGCGCAAGGGCCGCCTGCTCACACCGATCGCGCGCGGCGAGGAATCCGAAGTCGCAGGCGAGGGTCAGTCGGCAACGGTGGGGGGGACGGAGCTTGAGGTGAGGCAGGGCCCCGCGGTGATGCCGAGCCCGGTGCTCCCGGGGATCGTGCGCCGCTGGGTGATGGACTGGTGCACCGCGATGGACGTGGGCGTAGAGCGCCGGATGCTCACGATCACCGACGTGCTCGAGGCCGACGAGGTCTTCCTCACCAACAGCAGTTGGGGCGTGCTCCCCGCGACGCGCGTCGAGGGCCGCACCATCGGCACGGGCGCGCCGGGACCGATCACGCGCGAACTGGTCAACGCCTGGCAGGAACTGGTTGAGTAGTCGCGCCGCTTACTTGGGCGGCGGGGTCTTGGGCACGTTGGGCTTGATCAGGCCCTCGGGCAGCTTGAACTGATCACCGATCCGCTTCTGCAGCAGCCGCTGGAGGAGCTTCTGCCAGCCGCCGTTGCGCTCGAACTCACGCAGCAGCAACTGGGCGTCGGGCACGAGCGAGGACTTGGGGCTGTTCATCGGGCCCTTGGTGCGGTAGGGCACCATCGGCACGAACTCGCGGATCGCCGACGTGAAGTCGCCCATCGAGAGGAGCGGGTTGGAGCCGCCGGGCAGCAGGCCCGCGAGCGAGCCGATGGCCTCGTCGGCCAGGAGCGTCGCGGGGATCCAGGTCACGATGTCCACCTGCTCGCGGACGAGATCGACTTCGCCCTCGACGGCGAGCGTGAACTCGCCGAGCGGGAGGTCGTAGCGCTGCAGCGCGCCGACGCCGTTGGTGAACGCGACGTTCACCGGCTGAAGCTTCTGGCCCAGCACGCCCTTTTGCTTGAGGAACTTGTCGCCCACGAGCTTGCCGAACCCCTCGCTCATCTGGAAGTTGAGCTCGCCTGGGTCGAGCACGACCTTGCCGTTGAGCTTGGACATGTCGTTGTTCAGCGGCACCTTGAGGTCGTTCGCGGTGATGGTCGCGGGGCGCTGGGACTGCAGCTTCTCGATGGACTCGACGACGGGCACGCTGCCGATGTACCGCGCGGCGAGCGCCTTGGTCACTTCGAGAACCGAGACCGTCACGGGGCCCTGCGAGGTGAAGACGTTCTCGCTCACGCCGCCGATGACGTTGGCCGTCGCGCGGGCCGAGGTGGCGCGGACCTTGATCGTCGGACCGCCCTTGCCCTGGAGGCCTTCCATCGGGACCTTCTCGGCCTCGACGAAGACATCAACCGTGGGGCCGAGCGCGTCGATCAGCATGCCGTCCTTCTTGGCGAAGGCATCCACGAGCGCGGTGGGGATCCCCTTGAGGTCGCCGCCCATCGAGAGCGTGCCCTTCTTCACATCGAACGCGCCCTCGGCGTTGATGACGTTCTCGAGTTTGCCCATCAGGCGTAGCGGCTGCGTGGTGGTGTACTCGGCAACACCCGCGGAGGCGGCCTCGATGAGGAACGTGAGCGGGGGTGAGGCCTTGCCGTCTTCGGTTGCCGCGCGGATGTTGAGGCCGCTCAGCTTCACCGTGCGGCCGTCGCCGTCGCGCAGGTTCAGGCCCGCGGACTTCAGCGAGGTCTTGACGGCGAACTTGGCGTCCTTCGTGCGGGGGAGCGTGAACGAATCGATCGTCAGGCTGAACGTCGCGGGCGCGGTCATCGTCAACTGACTGGACGCGGAGGGGGCGG
>JBEIUO010000817.1:0-1515 GCA_040374335.1 Phycisphaeraceae bacterium | reverse complement strand
TACCCGACGCCCGACGGCACGTGCGTCCGCGACTACGTCCACGTCACAGACCTGGCCGACGCGCACATCCTCGCGATGGAACGAGGAACCCCCGGAACCGATGCCGCGTTCAATGTCGGCATCGGGAAGGGCTACTCCGTCCGACAGATCATCGAGTCCGTGCGACGGGTGACGGGTTCCAAGCTGACGTTTAGCGAGCAGCCCAGGCGGGCCGGTGACGTTCCGTGTGTCTTCGCCGACCCCACGCGCATCAAGCGCGAGCTCGGGTGGGAAGCGAAGATCACCAACCTCGACGAGATCGTCGCGACCGCATGGAGCTGGTTCTCCAAACACCCCAACGGATACAGGTCATGAGATCCCTTCTCGCCCCCGGGAATCGCGGCGGTGCTGCTCCTTGTGCCGGCGGCTATCGCCCAACCGGCCATCGCGCATCCCGAGGCTCCTCCGGCCGTCAGCGAATCTCTGTTTGCATCCTTCCCTCTGCCGCGACTCGACATCGTCGCGGGGCCGATCGTCTGGCCCGCACGCATCGGTTTCGCCGACGATGCCACAGCTCGCGGCGTGATCATCGACTACGAAGCGCCCTACGAACGGCCCGCACCGGTGCAGCTCTCCACGGATCTGGCCCCTAGGCCGCCGAGCGGCTTTCGCGGCGTAGAGAAGCTGCTCACACTCGCCGGCGAGAAGCGGGAAACGCTCGTCTTCGCCGAGGGCGTCAAGGCGTGTGTCGTCCCAGTCCAGCTCATACGACCCGGGGACACGGCAACCAAACCATTCAAGGCGGCGATGACGTTTCAGTTCGTCAGCGCCAGTCCGGTCGGCGAGATCGAAGGCACGGCGCTCATCGCCGCGCAACGAACCACCTTCTCGCTGCTCGACCCTTTCGGCGGCGGGGCTGCCCGCGGCACGGCGTTGGTCATGCCAGGCTTGTTGGGCACGCCACCGGGCACTGTGGACGCGCTCATACGGATGCTCCGCGATCAAGGCTGGGCGGTGCTGCGGATGTGGGCGCAGCCCTCGCGCTTCACGCAGTCGGTCCAGTTTGATATCGATCTCTCAGCCGAGGCAGCCGTCGGGGCCAAGGCAATCTCCGACGAGCTGACCGATCGCCTCGCGGAGTGCGCGTACGCGGTGCAGGGTGCTTTCGACCATGTCGAACAGGCCCGGCCCGATCTCGCCTCACTCCCGCGGGTCGCCGTCGGATTCAGCGGCGGTGCGCTGACCATGCCAACTGTGGTCGCCCGTGAACCCGACCGCTACGCGGCGGTCGTGATGATCGGCGGGGGCGCCGACGCGTTTCTCCTCACGCTCAAGACCTCGTATTCATTCGTCGGTGGCCCCAAGTACGTGTTCACCGGGGGCGAGCCGACGAACGACGCGATCCTTCGAATCGACGAGGAGTACCTCCGCGTCACCCCGCTGGATCCGTACCACTGCGCCCGATCGCTCCGCGGCAAGCCCATGCTGATGATCTGCGGGAACGCGGACACCGCCGTCGCTTCGCCGCTCGGCAAT
>JBEIUO010000107.1:0-7035 GCA_040374335.1 Phycisphaeraceae bacterium | reverse complement strand
TCACCAGTTTGTCCCGCGCCCGCAGCGGCCACACCCACGCCGCCAGCGCCGCCGCGCCGCACGCGCTCAGCACCAGCATCAGCAGCGACGTGTGCCCGATCGTCGGCAACTTCGCCGCGAGGTTCCACAGCCCCGTCCGCCGCCCCGCGCCGTAGTCGTAGTTGCTCGGTGCAATCACCGCCGCCATCGCGCCCGACGCCAGCGCCACGCCGAGCGCCCCTCGCCGCTCCCGCCACATCCGCACCAGCCGCGGCCACAGCACCGGCACAAAGAACACGCTCATGAGCGCCAGCAACGCGAGGAAGAACGCCACCGCCGCGGCATTGAACCCGCCCGCATACTGCCCCTGAAACCGCGGCGGCACCAACCCGCCCCACAGCGTGACAAACCGCTTCAGCAGCAGAACCGCCGGCACCACCGCGCACGCCGCGAGCATCAGCGGCACCAGCCGCGCTCGCACGCCCGCGATCAGCGCCGGCCCCACGAACCGCTCCCCCGGATCCACGGGCGCAAGCCACGCCGCAACGACCACAAGCCCCGCGGTCCACGCGTGAATCTGTCGCGTGAGCACGAGCATCGCGAGCGTCAGCCCCATCGCGACAAACGCGCCCACGCCCGGCCTTACGCGCAGCGCCAGCAGCACCATCGCGCCCACGAGCATCCACGCCATGTTGTCCGGCAGGATGTACGCCGCGGATTGCCCGACGTACAACGACGCCGCCAGCGGCCACACGAGCACCCCCGCGATCACCGGCCGCACGCGGGCCGCAAGCCCAAACCCCATCAACCCCACAAACCCCGCGCCGATCGCCAGCGACGCGAACCGCAGCACGTCCAACGAAGGCCCAAAGACCTTCGCGCACATCGCGAGCAACAGGTGATACGCCGGAGTCGTCGCGGACAGGTAGTCGTACAGATCGAAGTTCGGCCACTGCACCACGAACGCGCGGATCGCCGGCTCGTGGTACAGCATCTGGTCGTACCGGACTCGTTCAGGAATCCTCCCGGAGACAATCGCGATCACGCCGAGCACCACAAGCGGCGCGGCGGCGATCGCGCCGGCGGTAAGACGTCCTGAGAGCGTTGGGCGTTGAGGGTTCATAGCAGTTCGGCCAATCGTGTTCTGATATCGGCGCCGAGGAGTCCTTCCACGCGCGCCACCTTCTCCGGATTCGTAGGCCCCACCACAATCGTCACCGCTCGCTCGTCCACCCCCAGCGCCTCTGCCAGCACGCGGCAGACCGCGCGGTTCGCCTTGCCGTCCTCCGGTGCCGCCGACACGCGGACCTTCAACCGCTCCCCCAGCATCCCGGCGATCCCGTCCTTCTTCGCCCCGGGGACCACCTTCAGGGCGATCCGTGCCGCGCGGGTATCGGACGCCTTCGCACCCTTACGGGGCGGATCGGAGGGCTCATCCTGTATGAACGGCGGTTGCATTCGGGGTGTGTTCGCTCCTGTGGTGAAGACCCGTCGGTACTTTCACGATACCCAATCGCGAGCGGATCCGCAGGAGGGGTGACATGCGCACCGGAAGAGGTACACTGGTCGGACCGAGAATCATCGGACCTTGAGGAGATCAAGCGGTATGCGAGCAGTTCAGCAGATCGCGTTGGCGATAGGAATCACGGTAGCCGGCGTCTCACTCGCCCAGCAGACGGGCCAGCTCCCGCTCATCAGCGGCCAGCTCCGCGGCCAGGACGTGCTCGTCGTTTACGACAGCCGCATCGCCACCTCGCGCGACGTCGCCGAGTACTACGCCGGCTCCGCCAAGGTCTCCGGCGGCGCGGGTGCCTTCCCCGGCATCCACCCCGGCCTCCGCGTCCTCGACCTCGCCTCCACCGGCGCCGCGGCAACCGCCCCGGGCAACATCACCTACGCCAACTTCATCACCCGCCTCCGCGACCCGCTCCGCACCTACCTCACGGGCACAGGGCTCACCACCCGAGTCCGCTGCATCGTCCTCTGCAAGGGCCTCCCCCACCGCATCGAGGACACCGACGCCGCGAACTGCGGCGACTTCGTCGGCGCGAACGCCACCGACTTCCCCGCGCAGTTCAACGGCAGCGACGCGAACTGCGCGAGCGTCGACAGCGAGCTGTGCCTGCTCTGGCAGAACCTCGAGACCGGCGAGCTCGGCGGCGCGGCGGACAGCAAGTCCGACGGCGCGGTGGTGAACCCGTACTGGAAGGCCCAGCAGCCCATCGGCAACTTCACCACCGCGAACATGCTCGCGCCCAAGACCTTCCTGGTCAGCGGCACCGGCCCGGTGTGGCAGCTCGGCGGATCGGGCGCGGCACGCCTCACCGCTGGCGACATCTACCTCGTCTGCCGGCTCGACGGGCACACCGTCGAACAGGTGCGGGGCATGATCGACCGCGCTCAAGGGTTCATCTACAACACCGCGACCAACGCGGTGATCCTCGACGAGAGCAACGGCACCAACACCGTCAGCCCCGCGAACAACGGCGAGTTCGACAACTTCAACTCCTCCATGAGCCTGCTCTACGACAGCGACGACTACGACCAGGTCCTCGCGCAGATGACGCTCACCGACAAGCGGTTCCTCCCCGCGAACATCCGGCACAACAACCTGCCGAACTCCACCGGCTTCTTCATCGGCCCGCGGGTCGACTGGCAGCCGAACCTCGGCATCATCGTGAGCAACCCCGTCGCGCTGCTCGCGACGTACGGCAGCAACCACGAAGGGTCGTTCCCCAACACCAACGCCCTCGTCAGCGGCCGCATGATCTTCGCTGACAGCTTCAACTATCCCAACGGCGCGATCTTCAACACCATCGAGAGCTGGAATGGGCGCGACTTCGGCGGCCTTGGGCTTCTTGGGTTCCAGCAGCAGGAACAGGCCGCGGACTTCATCGCGGCGGGCGGCACGTTCGCGCTCGCGAACGTGTGGGAGCCGCTGGCCGATTCCGTGCCGGACCACCGGTACCTCGCGCTGAACTTCCTGCTCGGCAATCTCAGTTGGGGCGAGGCCGCGTACACCGCGATCCCGGGGCTGAGCTGGATGCAGATCGTGCTGGGCGATCCGCTCGCCCGTCCGTCGCGCAGCAGCGAGAACATCGACGGGAACGGTCGCGTGAACATCGATGACCTGTACGCGTACGAGGCTTCGCCGGTGGATATCAACCGCTCCGGCGCGGCCGACAGCGCGGATCGCGCCGTGATGCTCCGCGTGCTCAGGTACAACGAGCGGCCCGACGTCGCGGACCGGCGCTGAGCCTCAGCCGGTGGTGCCCTCGGCGATCGCGCCCGACCAGCGGGCGGCCCAGAACTCTGCGCCGTAGGGCGCGGCGAGCTCGCGGCCGCGGCGGCCCCACTCGGGCATCTCGGTCTCGCGTGCCTCGATCGCCTGCATCGCGCGGATGATCGCACCCTCGTGCCCCGTGGCAATAGTAAGGCCATTGTAATAACTTCGCACCAGCTCGATCGCCGCGCCGCACGCCTCCGAGCAGACGACCGGCAGCCCCGCGCCCGCCGCTTCGGCGATGGCGACGCCCCACGGGTCGTAGACACTCGGCAGCACGAACGCGCCGACTCGCGCCAGCGCGCCCGCCTGGTCCGCGGGCTGCACGAACCCGAGGTCCGTCACGCCCTCACGCCCGGCCAACGCGGACTTCAGCGGCCCCATGCCCATGCACGTGAGCCCCCACGGCCTTGGACTGCTCCGGCGGTACGCGTCGTACGCCGACAGCAGCATCGGCAGGTTCTTCTTCTCGGCGTACTGGCCGATGAACACGAACTCGCGCGGCCAGGGCCCGCGGCGCAACCGTTCGTCGAGCACGGGCGCGAAGCGGGCCGCGTCGAAGCCGTACACGCCCCGCCGGATGCGGGATTCACCGAAGCCCAGCCGCCGCGCGAACTCGAACGTCTTGTCACCCGCGACGATGACGCGGTGGATCTTCGCGAAGAAGGAGGCGCGGAGGTACTTGCCCAGGTGCTGGCGCAGCGAGCCGTTCCACGGGTTGTCCATCGACATCAACCGCGTGCAGTGCGCGAGGCGCGGGTGGTCCGCGAGCGCGGAGTACGCGCCGTAGTACCAGCCGGGAAGGCTGATCACGTCCGGGGCGTGCGCGAGGACCATCGCCGCGATCGCGTCGCGGTCGTTCATCGCCCGCTCACGCGTGATCAACTCGTGCGCGATCCAGTTCATCACCGAGCGATCAAAGACGGCTTCCTTGGAATCGGTGGGCTCGAAGGCGATGACCTTCAGGTCGATCTCCGGGCGCGCGGCCAGTGCCCGCCAGCACGCGGCCATGTATCCGGAGATGTCGGTCCAGCAGATGCAGACCTTGGTGCGGGTGGTCATGGCTTTCCTTACGCCTTGCCGGCGTACACCTCCTCATATCGGGCGATCACCGCCGCGGGATCAAGACGGTTGAGCGCCCAGGCCCGCGCGGCGGTGCCCATCGCGGCACGCGCGGGTTGGTCGAGCAGGAGCGTGCGGAGTGCCGCGGCGAGTGAGTCGGGGGTGGGGTCGCAGATCTTCGCGCCTCCGCTGGCCTGAAGCTCGGGCCAGGTGTCGACGCCCTTGGTGGTGATGACCGGGACTCCGGCGGACATGGCTTCGAGGATCACGAAGCCGAAGTTCTCCTGGCTGGTGGGGAGGGCGAAGATGCTGGCGGCGCAGAAGAGCGAGATCTTCTCGGTGCCCGTGACCATGCCGGGGAACTTCACGCGATCGGAGATGCCGAGGTCGGCCGCGAGGCGGGTGAGCTCGGTGGCGTATTCGGGTGGGTCGGCGGGGCCTGCGAGGACGAGGGTGAAGGGGAGGTCCTTGATTGCCGCGGCGGCGCGGAGGAGGCGGTCGGCGCCCTTCTTGATGTGGAGGCGGCTGAGGAAGAGGATGGTGGGCACGGAGGGATCGAGGCCGAGTGCTCGGTGCGCGGCGGCGGGGCCGGGGAGGGAGAGGAAGGGGCTGGTGTCGAAGAGGAGGGGCACGACGCGGCCGCGGGCGGGGTCGAAGTGGGTGGCGGCTTGCTGGAGTTCGCCCTCGGCGGTGCAGAGGACGTTGCGGGCGTTTCGGAGGACACGGCCGCTGACGAGCGCGAGGTGGAGGCGTTTCTTGGCGGCACCTTGGGCGAGGGACCAGTGGTCGAGCATGCCGTGGGGGGAGACGACGTATGGGGTGTTGAGGGAGCGGGCGATGGAGGCGATTTGGGCGTTGGAGGTTGCCCACACGCCGTGGAGGTGGAGGCAGTCGGCGCCGCGGAGGACCTGGGCGATGGCGGCGCGGGAGTCGGGGGTGAGGACCTGGGTGGGTTTGTCGGGCGCGCCGGGGGGGACGGGTTTGCCGAGGAACCTGCCGATCATGTCGTGGACGCGGACTTGGAGGCAGCGCGGCGAGGTGGCGCTGGGGGACTTCCAGGACTCGGGGACGTCGCAGGCGTCGGCGGTGATGAGGGTGACTTGGTGGCCGCGGGAGGCGAGGGCGGAGCACCAATCGAGGACGGCGCGGACGGTGCCGCCGTCGCTGAGACGCATCCATTTGAGGTAGTGGACCACGCGCATCGGCGATCAGCGTAGCCGATCAGCGTACGACGCGGGCTTCGCCGCGAACGCTGACGCCTGGGGGGAGGCATTGGAGCGCGGCGGAGGTGTAGCAGGGGATTTCGGTGCCGCAGGAGGCGGGGGTTTGATCGAGGCAGGCGGCGAGGTGGGCGGCGGCGTCGGCGGTGTGGGGGACGAGTTCGGAGGGGCCGGTGACGGCGAGGAGGACCACGCTGTCGGGCATGGTGTCGGCGGTCATGTTCTCGGTGTGTTCGAAGGCGAAGCCGATGAGTTCGCCTTCGGCGAGGTCGTTGAGCCCGCGGCGGGAGTCCCAGTCGCTCATGGCGATGCGGGCCTGGGAGGTGGAGCCGTCGGCGTTGCGGAAGATGGCGAGGAGAACGCTGGATTCGTTGTCGCAGGGGTCGGCGGCGGCGACTTCGACGATGGCGGGGGTGGTGGGATCGGTGTTGGTGGGGAGGGGGGCGTTGTCGGCGGTGGCGACGTGGGTGTTGGGGGAGATGGACGGGGTGGAGGGGGCGAGGACGGCGTTGGCGAACCAGAAGGCGGAGCCAACGGCGATCACGGCGGCGGCGGCGGACCAGCCGAGCCACACGCCCAGGCGTGGGGAGGCGGGTGCGGGCATGGCGAGGGGGGCGTGGCCGAACTCGAGGCGTTCGGCTTCGGCGGCCATGCGGAGGAGTTGGGAGAGTTGGCGGTCGTCCATGGTGTGGTCTCCCTAGGTTGTTCGCTCGTCGTCGTCGTGCGCTCGGGGGTCTGCGGAACGATGGCCTTTTGAGGCGAGGAAGCGGCGGAGTTTGTCGAAGGCGGAGTTTTTCCGGGCGTTGGCGGTGGAAGGGGAGAGGCGGAGCTTGGCGGCGAGGCTTCGGTCGGTTTCGCCGTCGGCGATTGCGCGGACGATCCAGCGTTCTTCTTCGGAGAGTTGAGCCGGTAACTCGCCGCGGAGGACGAGGCGGAGGAGGTGAACGACTTCGGCGAGTTTGGCGGTGTCTTCGGGGAGGAGGGTGGAGGTGGAGGGGTCGTCGGCGAGTGGTGTGAGGTTGTTCTGTTTTTGGCCCGAGGAGCGGAGGTGCTGGAGCCAGACGTTTTGGGCGATGGCGTAGACGAAGGTGGAGAAGGCGGCGCGGGCGGGGTCGTATTTGCCGGTGGCGAGGGCGCGCCAGGCGAGTGCCCAGGCCCGCTGTGCGAGTTCTTCGGCGAGGTCTTGACGGCCGGCGGTGCGATCGATGAAGAGGCGGCGGAGGCCGGGAGCGAGGCGGGCGTGTTGTTCGTGGAAAAAGGCCTGGGCGCGGTCGGCCTCGGGATCAGCCCCGGGTTGAGCGGACGGCCGACCCGGGGCACGCTCGGGGAGGTTCGGATCCTGAAGGTCCATGGGGAGAGATAGAGGGAGCATACGGCTTCACTGGTGAGTTGATTCCAGGGGTTGTACGCGGGGAGGGGAGGGTGCGCTCGGGGAAGAAGTGGAGGGGGAAAGCTCAAAGCTCAAAGCAGCAAAGCAGCAAATTCGGAGGG
>JBEIUO010000505.1:0-3060 GCA_040374335.1 Phycisphaeraceae bacterium | reverse complement strand
TTGGAGTACATCAACGCCCGCAACGAAGACGCGAAGCCCTTCGTCTGGACAGCCGACGCCAACACCATTCTCGGCCGTGTCGCGAAGAATCGTGCGGTTATCTCGAAGTCAGGACACTATCACCCCGGGAAACAGAGCAGTTCTCCTCCCTCAGGCCGCCGCCGCTCCGACCCATACCATCACCGCGATGAACTCGCTCCGCCGCCGCGTGCTGTCGCACGAACTGATGGACTCCCCCGATCTCCCCGAACCCGATGTCGCCGCCGCTCTCCGAGGCCTCGCACGCCTCAACCGCCTCTCCAACGCGCCCTCCATCCTCTGGAACGCCATCAAGCCCTTCACCCGCCACGGCGACCGCGTCTCGCTCCTCGACATCGCGACCGGCAGCGCCGATGTCCCCATCGCCATCGCTCAACGCGCCGCCCGCCACGGTGTCTCCATCGACCTCGCACTCTCCGACCTCCGACCCGAGATGCGAGCCGCCGCCGCTAGAAACGCCGCCGCCGCAAGCATCCCCGCACGCACCTTCGCCTTCGACGCGCTCCAAGACCCGCTCCCCGAGACGTACGACTTCATCACCGCCTCCCTCTTCACCCACCACCTCACCGACGATCAGGTGATCTCCCTCCTCCAAGCCGCGGCACCCCGCGTCCGTCGCGCCCTCATCATCAGCGACCTCGCGCGCAGCCCACTCAACCTCGCCGCGGTGTGGCTTGGCAGCCGCATCGTCACCCGATCCCGCGTCGTTCACATCGACGGCCCACTCTCCGTCCGCGCCGCGTTCACCCCACGCGAGTTCGCCTCGCTCGCGCACACCGCCGGACTCCGCGACGGCCGCACCCGCACCGTGACCCCATGCCGCTTCCTCTACATCTGGAGCCCCGCCGCATGACCGATCACTGGGACGTCGTCGTCATCGGCGCAGGCCCCGCCGGCTCATGCGCCGCGTGGAGCGCCGCACGCGCTGGCATGAGAACGCTCCTCATCGAACGCAGCACCTTCCCCCGCGACAAAGTCTGCGGCTGCTGCCTCAACCCCGCCTCCCTCGACACCGTCGCCACAATGGGCTTGGCCCACTCGCTCAACCAACTCAACGCCATCCCCCTCCTCGCACTCCAACTCTCCCGCGGCACCACCCACGCTCGAATCCGAATCCCCACCGGCGCCGCCATCTCCCGATCCGCGTTCGATCAACTCCTCGCAAACGCCGCAACCGCCCAAGGCGCAACCCTCCTCTCCCCCGTCCACGCCCGCGTCGCCGAACCCGACGCCCGCGGCAACCGAACCATCCTCCTCCGTTCCCACGCGACCGAGACCGCCGTCACCGCCACAACCACAATCGTCGCCGACGGCCTCGCCGGCGGATCGCTCGCCGACATCGCCGGCGCCGAGGTGATCGAAAGGTCCGGATCATCCATCGGAGTCGGTGCGCGAATCCACCACGCACTCGAACGCGGAGTAATCCGCATGCACCTCTTCAGCGGCGGATACCTCGGCCTCGTCGCCCTCCCCGATGGCACAACCGACGCCGCCGGATGCGTGTGTCCCAACGAACTGCGTCGCGCCGGCGGCCCCGCCGCATGGGCGAAGTCCGCATGCGAGAGCGCGGGCGCAGAGCCCGCCCTCATCGCGGCCCTCGCCGCCGCACGCTGGACCGGCACCCAACGCCTCACCCGCCGCCGCGCTCACATCGAACCCCCCGGCATCCTCGTCGCCGGCGACTCTGCGGGATACGTCGAGCCCTTCACTGGCGAAGGCATCTCGTGGGCCATGCACGCTGGACTTCACGCGGGCCACGTCGCCTCCCGCGCATGCCGCGGCAAGTTCCGAACCGGCGAATGGACCGAGTGGTGGCACCGCGAGATCCAGCCGCGCCGCACCGCGTGCGCAGTCGTGCGCTCAGCGCTGAGGCGTCCGCTCGTCGCCGGTGGAATCATCGCGCTCGCGTCTGCCGTGCCCCGCTTCGGTGAGATGCTCGCTGCGCGGTTCGGAACCCGCTGGCACTCCGAGGAGGCGGCCTGATGAACTCGCCCCGACTCCTCAGCATCGGTACCGCGGTCCCCGCTGGGACCATGTCCCAAGCAAACGCCGCCGCATACGCCGCGGCACGCGCCCCAGGCGACGAGTCCGCGCGCTCGCTCCTCGCTCGCATCTACCGCAACACGACGGTGCTCTCCCGCGCCAGCGTCCTCTTCGACGCCGCCGACACCGACCCCTCCACGATGGCCTTCTTCGAACACGAGCCCAACCCGCTGGGCCCGACCACCGCCGAACGCATGCTCCGCTTCGAACGCGACGCGCCACCCCTCGCCCACGAGGCCGCGGCAAAGGCACTCGCGGGTGCCAACCTCTCCGCCTCCGACCTAACCCACCTCGTCACCGTGTCGTGCACGGGCATGTCGGCCCCCGGTGTCGACTGCTCGCTCCTGTCGTCCTTGCACTTGCGGTCCGACGTCGCCAGAACCAACATCGGATTCATGGGCTGCTACGGCGCCATCGTCGGGTTCCGCACCGCGGCGGCGATCTCAGCCGCGGAACCCGATGCGAAGGTCCTCGTCGTCTGCGTCGAACTCTGCTCGCTCCACTACCAACCCCTCGGCCGCGGCGATCAGGTCGTCGCCAACGCCCTGTTTTCCGACGGCGCCGCCGCCGCGCTCATCGCCCGCGCGGACCACGGTGCCCGTGTACTCGGCGGCGCATCGCTGGTCTTCCCAGACACCGCCGCGTGTATGTCGTGGCGCATCGGCGATCACGGCTGCGCCATGACCCTCGCGCCCGAAGTGCCCCGCCTCATCCGCGAAAACCTCGGCCCGTGGCTGCGTGCTTCGCTCGAGTCTCGCGGCCTCAGCGTCTCCGACGTCCGCGGCTGGGCCATCCACCCGGGCGGCCCGCGCGTGCTCGACGCGGTACAAGCCGGCCTCGATCTCCACGCCGACGACCTCAACGCCTCGCGACGCATCCTCGCGGCTCACGGCAACATGTCGTCGGGCACGGTCCTCTTCGTGCTCGACGAGCTCATCCGCTCCGCTGCTCACCCCTGGCCCGCCGTGCTCCTCGCCT
>JBEIUO010000183.1:0-5770 GCA_040374335.1 Phycisphaeraceae bacterium | reverse complement strand
TGCCCTTGTGTTCTCCGCCCAAGATCGGCGACCGAGTCACTCCGCGCACTTCGACGCCCCACGTAGGCATCTGCGCGATGACATCATTCGTGATCCGCTCGGCCTCCGCGGGATCCAGAATCCCGCCCCGAGGCAATGCGCGTTTGTCCCGATCGCGGAGCTCGTAGTGCGGCTTGACCAGCGTCACGATGTTGCCCGAGGGTTTCAGCCACTTCCGTGCGGCGGGAATCAGCAATCGCTGCGGTGTCCATCCCATGTCCGCGACAGCGAGATCCAGACTCTCGCGCGGGGCAAGGTGCAGGCCGTTGCTCCGTTCACACACAACCACGCGCGGATCCTTGCGGAGCTTCCACGCGAGCTCACCGTACGCAGTGTCAACCGCGAAGACCTTTGAGGCACCGGCCTGGAGAAGACAATCGGTGAAGCCGCCCGTCGAGCAGCCCAGGTCAACGCACACGAACCCCGTGACGTTGATCCCGAACGCGTCGAGCGCGTGCCGCAACTTCAGGCCACCCCTCCCGACGTACGGACTCTCGCTCACAGGAGCCCGGCGCTGTGCGCCGCGGGCACGCCGACGATCGAGACGCCGAGCTCGTCGGCCAGCTCGATCATCTTCTTCTTGTCGAGCATGATCACGTCGCCCGCAGCCAGGGCGAGACACCCCGCGCCGCACTGGTGCAGGTTCTTGATCGTGTTGATGCCCACCGTCGGCACGTCCGCGCGCCGGTCGTGGCCCGCCCGTGCGCCCTTGCACAGCGTCCATCCCTTGCTGCGGCACAGCTGCCCCGAACGCTCGATCATCCGGTCCGTGCCTTCAACCGCCTCCACCGCGATCACGTCCCGCTCACGCACCGCGATCGCCTGGCCGATGTCCAGCCGGAGCGTCTGGGCCAGGAGCGGCCATGCGAACTCGATATCCGCCCGTTGCGCGGCGGTCGGCTGGCGTTTGGTCATCACCCCGTCGGAGGCGAGCTCCTGCGGGATCGGGGCGGTGGAGTCCAAGAGTGTTACTCCGCACTTGTCTAGTTCGTTGGCGACCACCGTCAGCACCGCGGCAGAACGCTTGTCCTGCCGGAGATGCTTGTACCAGCTGATAATCGTCCTCAGATCCGGCACGTTCTTCAGGACCCGCAGCGGGTCGTGCATCAGCTTCGCTTTGTCCACCTTGCCAACCATGATCGCGTGCCGCACCCCAAGCTTGCTCAGGATCCGGCCCCAACTCCCGATCCGTAGCACGCCGACTTCCCGGAACGAGTCGCAGAGCGGTGGGAGTTCGGGTTCAAACTGATTCGCCAGGCCCAACCCGTGCACCGCGTGGCCCGCCTCGCGGAGGGACTGGGCGATCACGATCGGCAGCCGCCCGCCGCCGGCGATGAGACCGATGGCGGTGGGGGGCGGAGGTGGATCGGCAAGAACGGTGAGGGGCGCAGCCAACATGGTCGGGAACGAGGTTCCTTCAGAGTCCGCCACCACCGGACCTCACATAGAAATCGGCTCGCCGGTGGTACGAGGGCGAGAATGGACTCTACGTCGCCCCCGATCGGGCTTCCACACGACCAAGAGAGCGAGAATCGGATAGGTTTATGTTTGGGTTGGAGGTGTCACTGCAATCCGAAACCGCTCCCGGCCGATGAACTGACATGGCTTCTGGCGGGATCGACATCACCGAAGGCAAGCAGCCCCCGACCCCGGACCGTCGGGGACGGCCCTCAATCCAGGTCTGGTTCGAGTGTGCGGGGCTCTACCAGCTCGTGTTCAGGTCGGTGGGGGGAGACTGCTACCTCGCGCGCTGCGCCAAGTGTGGGAAGACCATGCAGTTCGACGTCGGCGAGGGAGGCACGCCCCAGCGGACATTCCGCGTCCGGTGCTGAACCGATCGGCGCGGGTTCCACCTACACTGGCACGATGGCATTTGCAGCATCCAGCTACAGCGTTTCTCGTTCGCCCGGCACCTGCGCCGCCAGCGGTCGGGAGTTCCAGACAGGCGAGACGATCGTCGCCACCCTCTGCGAGCGCGAGGGCAACTCGACCTTCGAACGGCTCGACTTCTGCGCCCAGGCGTGGGACAAGGGGGCGCGTCCCACGGAGCCGCTTCGGCTCTTTGGGCTCTGGCGCACGCAGTACCAGCCCGGCGAAACCAAGAAACAGCAACTGCTCAGCGACCCGGAGTTGCTCGAACTCTTCGAGGAACTGGGTGCCGCAACCGAGCCGAAGCAACTCTGCTTCCGGTACCTGCTCGCGCTGCTTCTCGTCAGGCGTCGTGCACTCCGGTGCCTCGCCGCGACCGCGGCGGGAATGAAGGTGCTGCCCAAGGGTGCATCCCTTGAGCAGGCCCCCATCGATGTCGTTGACCCCGGGTTGGACGAGCAGATGATCTCCGATGCGATGGAGCAACTCGGTCAGATCGTGCCCGTGGACGGTGCGCCCGATGCCGGCGCGGCGAAGGGGAGCGCATGAGTTTCGCTCGCGTGTCGCGACTGCTGGGGATCGCGGTGCTCACGACGTTGGTGGCAGGCTGCGCCACGCTGGGCGGTGGGGAAGGGCAGGACTCCTCGGCTCAGTCGATCCGCAAGCGCACGCAGACCCCCGGATATCGCGAGATCTCCGCCCGCTACAACGCGCGCGTCGCAAAGCTCGACCGTGTTGCGGCGCAGGCCGATCTCGCCGTGACGCGCCCGGACGAGAAGGGCGAGATGAGGTCGGATCAGATCGAGGGCTACATGCAGTTTCGTCGGCCCTGCTCGATGAATCTGCGGATCGACAAGGTCGGCTCCACGTTGTTCGTGATGGGATCGAACGACGAACGCTTCTGGTGGTTCGATGTCGCCGAGCAGAACAGGGGCTGGTACGGCACGCACGCGAAGGCCCGGCGCGAAGTCGTGGAGCGATTCGGCGTCCCGGTGCAGCCCGCGGATCTCGCGGAACTGCTCGGCATCGTGCCGCTGGATCCGACCGCGCCCGCGAAAGTTTCCTGGACCGACGACGGCGCCCGCGTTCGCGTCGTGCTTCCCGCGGCTCGCGGCGTGAAGCGGCTCGAGCTCGACCCTGTGACCTTCGAGCCAGCTCGCATCGAACTCGTCGACGAGTTCGGTGACCTCGCGGTGGCGGCGGACCTCTTGAGGTACATCGTCGTCCCGGTCCGTGGCAATACCATGGCGAAGCCCAGGGCCGCGAGCCTGTTTGAGGTCGAGATCCCGGCGCAGCGCACACGGATGACGATCCGGCTTTCCGGCACGGAGAACCCGGCGGAGCGGCAGAAGGACGTGAACTTCGACTTCGAGACGCTTGTCGAGCGCTACGGGATCGACCCTCTCGAGAACCTTGACGAGTGGGTGCCGCGCGGAGCCGCCGCGGGTGAGAAGAAACCGTGACCCTCAAGACGTCGGCGATGTTGCTCTCATTGCTGGTGGCCATCGGCCGCGCGTGGGCGGGCGTTGAGCCGCTGCCCGCGGCCAGCAGCGTTGCGGGCGAGTCCTGTGCGTCGCACGGCTGGTTCGTAACGCAGACAGACTCCGTCTCGCCGTGGGCGCTCATGCACGTGACCCCGCGGAAGGCCCCGGAAGAGATCGAGATTGCGAGTCGGCCGCGGGGGCTTTCGATACCAGGACAGGCGCGATTCGCCATGCCGCTCGAGTCGCTCCCGATCGCGCTCGCGGCTGTCGAAGACGCGCTCTACCTCGTGTTCGGCGCGGATACGCCGGGCGCAGAAGGCGGCCGGCGCGTCTATCGGGTTCGTGCGGTGCGGGATCGTTCCGGATCGTGGACGACGCTCCCCGCGGGGGGGCTCGAACTCGTCGGCGTTCTCCCGGGCGCGGGTGACTTGTTGGCGTTTGGTGCGAGCGAGCGAGGCCCCCTCGCCGTGCTCCGCGATGGCACCGATGCGAGCGTGTGGTTGCTGGCGGACGACGAGTGGCGACGCATCCCCACCCCGAAAGGGCTCGCGTCGCAGTTGAGCGAAGCCCTCGCTATCGACGTTCATCAGGCAGCGCACACGGCACGTCTTCTGGTTCGCGGGAGCGGTGGCTGGAGCCGCTGGACTGTGGTGCTTCAGTGGCCGTCACGAGACGCCGAGGCCGCGCGTGAAGATGCCGTTTCGACGCTGTGGGATTCGCCGCGCGGTGAGCTTCCGCTCGCGTGGACCTGCGACGACATCCCGCTTCCGCGCCTCGATGGTCGCGAAGTCGACAAGGTGTTGGACACCGGCAACGCGATGTGGATCGTCGCGTGGGACGAGAAGAACAGTCTGGGCCTCCGCCGGCTGGCAGAGGACACGGATTGGAAGCAGATCGAGCGTGCCCCGCGGCGTGCGGCAACGCTTGTGCTCGATGACGTCAATCACATCATCGTGGCGTGGACCGCCGATGACGCGAAGGGCTCGTTCTCGAGGATCGGCTGGGAGATGGATCTCGACCAAGGGCTCGTCGTGCACGAGGGAGAGCTGAAGCTTGGTGGCCCGGTGTCGCGGAGCGAGTACCGGTTCCTCGTGTTCGTGCTGCTCGTAGTCACAGCCTCGACGCTGGCGTTTGTGCTCAAGCCCGAGGACAAGCGGGCGTTTCATCTTCCGTACGGCTTCTCGCTCCCGGGGGCGATGCGGCGGATGATGGCCGCGTCGCTCGACATCGGGCTCTCGCTCGCGATCTCGCACTTCGTCTTTCGTGCCCTCGGTGAGGACATGGGCGCGATGGACCCCGATCGGCTCACGTTCTTCGATCTGCTGACCGGCGCGCTGGTCTGCTGCTTCGTCCTCGGCGTCACGGGGGAATCGGTCGGCGGTCGCACTCCGGGCAAGTTGCTCCTTGGGCTGCGGGTGATCCACGTCACCACCGACGCGTCCGGCCAACCGATCCCGCGCGCGGCCTCCTTTGGCCGCATCTTGATCCGCAACACCCTGAAGTGGGTCGCCTTCCCGTTGGCGATCTTCGGAGCTCTGGACTCCGAAGGACGGGGCCGCCCGGACCAACTCGCGGGCACCGTGGTCGTCCTGCCGGACGAGGACGAGGCCGAGAGCGACGACGGAACCTGAATGTTCGCGTGGCGTACGGTGCGTTCGGATATTCTTGCGCACTTGTGAAGTCCCCTGCGCGAGTCGCCCGATAACAAGACAGCTGAGTTCGCGAGGATGCGCGAAAGCCGCGCGGGTCGAGACGTCGATGGAAGGAACAGTTGACTGAGTCCCAAGCCAATCCCGGCGGAGAGGGCGGAGCCCCCGCGCAAGCGGTCGGGGCTGTTGGTGCGCCGAGGTGGAAGGACCTGTGGCAGGTTCCGGCGTTGGTGCTGGCCGGTGGGCTGTTGGTTTCGGGGTTGGTGTACGCGGTGAAGCACGCGCCGAAGCCCGAGGTTGGCGGGGACCTGACGGTCGCGGCATCGTTGGAGCACGACGGGCGTTACGGGGAGGCGATCGAGGTCCTCAACACCAAGGTGCTCCCCAAGCTGGCCAAAGCGGCGAGCCCCGAGCAGCGTCGCGAGTTCCACCTGATCCGCGCGAGGTCGCTGTACAAGGGCCAGAAGGAACTGGGCATCAATCGTCCGGAGAACAACCGGAACGTGATCCGAGAGTACGAAGAAGCGACGAAGGTGAACGCGACGCTGGAGGAGATGGACCGCTGGTTCCTCGCGAACGCGCACTTGGATGAAGAGGAGATCGACGAGTCGCTGAAGTATGCACAGTCGCTGTCGGACGAGATGAAGTCGCAGCGCACGGAGATCGTCCAGCGGATCATCGAAGAGAGCATCGGCGGCAAGCGGCGGAACGAGTCGAGGGCGCTCGACC
>JBEIUO010000832.1:0-1321 GCA_040374335.1 Phycisphaeraceae bacterium | reverse complement strand
GATGGGGTGACGACGAATCCGACGCTGATCGCGAAGGAGGGTGTGGACTACTCGAAGCGGCTGGCGGAGATCTGCAAGATCGTGAGCGGGCCGGTGTCGGCGGAGGTGATCTCGACGGAGTACGCCGGGATGATGAAGGAGGGGCGGGAGCACGTGAAGATCGCCCCGAACATCGTGGTGAAGCTGCCGAGCACGACGGCGGGGCTGAAGGCGTGCAAGGCGTTCAGCGACGAGGGCGTGAAGACGAACCTGACGCTGTGCTTCCAGACGCTGCAGGCGATGATGGTGGCGAAGGCGGGGGCGTTCCTGGTGAGCCCGTTCATCGGGCGGCTGGACGACATCGGCGAGGACGGGATGGAACTGATCCGGCAGATCCGGACGGTGTACGACAACTACGGCTTCAAGACGAAGATCCTCGCGGCGTCGGTGCGTCACACGAACCACCTGCTGCACTGCGCCCTCTCGGGCGCGGACGTCGCGACGTGCCCGCTCAAAGTAATAACCGATTGCATGAAGCATCCGCTGACTGATATAGGTATCGAGAAGTTCCTGGCGGACTATAAGAAGGCGTTTGGGTGAGAGGAAGAAGGCCATAGGCCTGAGGCCTTAGGCCATAAGGGAGAGACCACAGGCAATAGGCAGTAGGCAATGGGAAAGTACGAAGGGCCGCACTCTGTTTGGGGTGCGGCTTTTTGTTGGAGTTGTGCGGGTGATGGGTGGGGTGAAGCGGGTGGATCGGGGCTTGAGCGGCTGAAACTGCTCATGTTCGCGATTGCGGCGTGCGGTTTTCATGATGGAGTGATATCCTGCGAGGCGTGGGTAGTACGAATGATGGTTCGGAGGGGAGTTGGGCTTGGCCGCGAGTGAGGGGATTGGGCGTGGAGAGGATGCCGCGGGATGGCTGAGATAGCGACTCACGTGCGGGAGGATGAGGCGTGCGTGGGGTGTGGGTATAGCTTGCGCGGAGCGGTGGTGGAGGGGGTGTGTCCGGAGTGCGGGCTTGCGGTGCGGCGGACGCTCGAGAGCGTGGCTCGCGGTGGGTTTACGGTGGCGGCGATGCGGGCGGCGCGGCGTGCGCAGGTGCTGATGATCTGCGGATTGCTCACGCTTCCGCTTTCGGGGTTCCTTCCTCTCTTCGTAGGGGAGTGGGTCGCGATCTGCGGGTTGTTCGCGGCTCTGGGGGCGGTTGGGGTCGGCGGGTATCGGCTTGGGGGGATCGGGTCGATCGCGGAGCCCGTGCCGCGAAAGCGGCGGCGCTGGTTGATGGTGGGGACGGTGGCTGGCGCGGGGGTCGCGGCGGTGGTGGGTCTGTTCGTGGCGG
>JBEIUO010000809.1:0-1603 GCA_040374335.1 Phycisphaeraceae bacterium | reverse complement strand
GGTGGACGTGCAGGGCGTGGTGGGCAACCGGATCACGTTTGACTGCCAGATCACGGGACTCGCGATGGAATGAGGCGCGGGGGTGGACCTGCGCGGGGTGGTCGGCCGATGAGATTGGCTGCATGCCCCCCCTTTATCCGCTGACATTCGAGCCCGCGCTTCTCTCCAAGGTCTGGGGCGGCGATCGCCTCGCGCGGTTTGGGAAGAAGGTCGCTTCCGGTGCGACCATTGGGGAGAGCTGGGAGATCGCGGATCTGGCGTCTACAAGCGCGTCGGGCGCGGGTGGTGGGGCGGTGCGTTCGGTGATCGCGTCGGGCGCGCTCAAGGGGCGGACGCTGAACGACGCGGCGAAGGAGTGGGGCGACGCGTTGATGGGCGGGAGTCCGCTCACGGCCGATGGTCACTTTCCGTTGCTTGTGAAGTTCCTCGATGCGAGGGAGGATCTCTCGGTGCAGGTGCACCCGAGCCCCGCGTACGCGGTGGCGCACGAGGGGAGTCACCTGAAGACCGAGTGTTGGTACATCCTTGATGCCGCGCCGGGGGCGAAGCTGTATAAGGGAGTGAAGGCGGGCGTGACGCGCGAGGGGTTTGCGGCGGCGTTGCGTGCGGGGGGCGCGGGTGTTGTCGAGATGCTGGAGGCGGTGCCGGCGGTGGTGGGGGAGTGCCACAACCTGCCGAGCGGGACGGTGCACGCGCTGGGCGCTGGCGTGTTGGTCGCGGAGGTGCAGACGCCGAGCGATACGACGTTTCGCGTGTACGACTGGGGGCGTGCGGGGCGGGAGTTGCACGTGGAGGCGGCGCTCGAGTGCATCGAGTTCGGGCCGGCGCCCGCGCCGGTGGACATGCGGAAAAACCCGCCGCTGGGCGGGGTGCTGACGACCGAGTTCTTCCGGGTGTGGCGGGTGGCGTGCGCGAACGAGGAGGATGTGCCGGTGGGCCATTCGCTCGGGTGTTTCGCGGTGATTCCACTCAAGGGGAGCGGGTCATTGTTCAGCGATGAGGGGCGGTTTGCGCCGGTGGATCTGGTCGCGGGGCGGACGGTGCTGGTGCCGGCGGGCGTGGCCGGGGACGCGTGCATCCGGCCGGCGGAAGAGGCGCGGCTGGAGTGCCTGATTGCGGCGCTGCCGGTGGCGTGAGCGAGCGGGGGGTGTGCGCCGGGCGCGGGCGCGGTAGACTGTCGGCGTGGCACAACGAAACGACCATCGTGCAGAACCCGGGAAGAGCCTTTCGATCCGCAAGGTGGCGGAGTTGGCGGGCGTATCGGTGGCGACGGTCTCGCGCGTGCTGAACACGCCGGAGGTTGTGGCGGAGCCGACGCGGTCGCGGGTGCAGACGGTGATCCGGGAGATGGGCTACACGCCCAATCCGTTCGCGCAGGTGCTGACGACGCGCGAGAGCAAGGTGATCGGGATCGCGCTGCCGTGGTTCCACGGTGAGTTCATCACCGCGCTGCTGCAGGGCGCCGATGCGCAGGCGACGAAGCTCGGGTATCACCTGATTATGACGTCGTTCACGCGCGCCGCGGATGGGACGCGGCGGGACAAGATCCTGGGGAATGGGTTTGTGGACGGCGTGATCGCGATGATCGACCACGACGGTGACG
>JBEIUO010000753.1:0-1911 GCA_040374335.1 Phycisphaeraceae bacterium | reverse complement strand
CCGCGTCGGCCTGTACCGGTTCCCAGAGCCCAAGATCCTCGCGGGCACGAACTGGTGCGACGTCGGTTTCGCCTGCGAAGAAGGCGGACGGCGCATCGTCGTCGTGTCCGCGATCGACAACCTCATGAAGGGCGCGGCGGGCTCGGCGGTGCAGTGCATGAACCTGATGTGCGGAATCGACGAAACCACCGGCCTGGGCTTCCCCGGCCTTCACCCCATCTGATCCCAGGAGCTACACCATGATCGTCGTCAAGATCGGCGGCAGCCAGGGCGTGAACCTCGACACCGTCTGCCAGGATGTCGCGAGAATCGTCGCATCGGGCGCACGCGTCGTCGTTGTCCACGGCGGCTCGGACGTCACCAACACGTTGAGTGAGCAACTCGGCGTGCCCACTCGCTTCATCACCTCCCCCTCTGGCCACACGAGCCGCCGGACCGACCGCCGCACGCTCGAGATCTTCCAGATGGCGGTGCGTGGCCTGTTCAACCAACAGCTCGTCGAGCGGCTCTCGCGACTCGGTGCCAACCCTGTCGGACTCAGCGGCGTCGACGGTCGCACTTGGGTCGGCGAACGGAAGGCCGCGATCCGTGCTGTGGAAGACGGACGCACGGTCATCGTGCGCGACGATTTCACCGGCACCGTCGATGTCGTGAACACCGGGCTCGTCCGCTCCCTGCTCGACGCCGGCTTCACGCCCGTCATCTGTCCCCCCGCCATCTCCACCGGCGGCGACCCGATCAACGTCGACGCGGACCGGGCCGCCGCGGCAACGGCGGCGGCGCTCGGCGCGGAGTCGCTGCTTCTGCTGTCGAACGTGCGGGGGCTGCTGCGGGCGTTTCCAGACGAATCGACGCTGGTCCCCTCGATCGCGCGCCACGCGGTCGATGAGTTCATGGAGTTTGCTCAGGGGAGGATGAAGAAGAAGGTGCTGGGCGCAAAGGAAGCGCTCGAGGGCGGCGTGAGGCGAGTCGTGATCGGCGACGCCCGCGCGGCGGACCCCGTTTCCCGCGCACTCGCGGGCGAAGGCACGGTGCTCGCGTGACGCCGATGACGGATGAACTCGCCGTGTCCCTGCTCCGCGCGATGGTGGAGACCCCCAGCCTCTCGCGCCAAGAGGGCAACGTCGCATCGCTGCTCGTTCGGACGATGCAGGAGCTCGGGATGAACGCCCAAGTGGACGACGCCGGCAACGCCGTCGGGTCGACTTCGGGAGACCCACTTCGGCCCATGGCCGGTATGCGGGACATCGTGCTGCTGGGCCACATGGACGTCGTCCCCGGCGAGGTTCCCGTGCGGATTGAAGGCGATCTGCTCTACGGCCGCGGCAGCGTCGACGCGAAGGGCCCGCTCGCGGCGTTCGTTGGTGCGGCGACGCGGGCACGGCTTCCCGACGGGTACCGCGTGGTGGTGATCGGTGCCGTGGAGGAAGAGATCGCGACGAGCGCGGGTGCCCGCGCGGCGCGGCAGCGGTACGCGCCGACCGCGTGCGTGATCGGCGAGCCCAGCCGCTGGGACAGCGTGACCATCGGGTACAAGGGCCGTCTGCTCGTGCGATACTCGCTGACGCGAGAGGTATGCCACAGCGCGGCACCGCACCCCAGCGCGGGGGACGAGCTCGTCGCGTGGTGGAGCGCGGTGAACGCCAAGGTGCGGCATCTGAACGAGGGACGATCCGGCGGGTTTCAGTTGCTTCAGGCGACGATGCGTTCGATGCGGACCGACAGTGACGGACTAACGGACACTGCGAGCGGGCTGGCGTCATTCCGATTGCCGCCCTGGTTCACGCCGGATGAGGTGCGGTCGCTGTGCCTGTCGCTCGCGGGCGATGCACGACTTGAGTTCGACGGCGAAGAGCACACGTTCGTTGCGGACCGGGCCTCGCCGCTCGCGCGCTCGCTGACGGCCTGCAT
>JBEIUO010000781.1:0-1751 GCA_040374335.1 Phycisphaeraceae bacterium | reverse complement strand
CCACGGCGTCGAGGATGCGCCCGTAGCTCTTCTCGACGTCCTGCTCGTGCTCAAGGAAGTTGTGACACCCTTGAAGGTCGGGTAGGCCTTGAGGAGGACACGACGCTCGAAGCCGTCGTGGTTGTTGTTGATGAAGCGTTGGGTCTTCCGGGTGACTCGGAAGTCGTTCCACTTCCTGTTGGCCCTGAATCCGCCCTCCAGGGACACCTTCCCCACCTTGACGCCGGGAGGGGCGAAGGTGTCCACGGAGCAGACGATGGTCGCGTGGGTGAGAAGGTAGTCCTTCGGCGAGAACTCGGTCCCGAGAATCCCGGAGGCCTGGTCCATGATGTTGCGCCCGATCTTGGGCGCCCTGGAGGCCACTCGGACCTTGTCCCACTCCCCGTTCTGAATAGGGAAGTCGAGTCGGGTGGTCATCGCTCGGGCGAACTTGCGGATCATCTCAACACCTGGTCCGGTTTGACGAGGAAGAGGCATTTGGGGCAGGCGAGAAGGCGGACGCTCCTGCCCTGTTCCCTTTTGTAGGAAACCGAAACCAGGGACTTGCCGTCGCGGGGGCAGCAAAGGACCCCCGAGGCGATCTCTTCTCTGGTTGCCTGGTAGTGCCGGTCGGGGGCTGCCCAGTACAGGGCTTGGACGTGCCTGGAGGCCACCCTGACAGCCATATCTCTGGCAGACACGGAGGGGGCCTCCCGGGCTTTCAGGTGGCGACGGAGAGGAGGCGCACCCTCTTGCGGAGGGCGGTGTTCTGCGCCTCGGTGGAGGCGAGCTTCTTCTTCAGGGCCTCGAGCTCGCTCGAGGCCCGGCGCCGGGTGGACGCGTCCTTGCCGATGTCGCCCCCCTCCTGCTTGGTACGGAGCTCGTCGAGGTCGCCCTGGGTGAAATGGCCGTCCATGAAGGCCTCGTCGGAGTCGCCCTCGATCGGGCCCTTCTTCTCGTCGCCGATCGTCTCGGCGTTGAAGTCGGCCTTCTTGCTGACGCCCGCGGTCTTCTCGGCGCGGTCCGACATCCAGTCGGCGCGGAAGGCGAAGTCGTCGGCGATCTTCTGGGGGACGCCGATGGCCTCGGCGTTCTTCTGGACGAAGGTGGCGAGCTTGTCAAGGTCGGCGGAGAACCTGCGGGCTCCGCTGGCGGTGATCTTCTTCTTGGTCTCGGGCATGGGTGTTCTCCTGGAACTGCGGGGGTGATAGGACTGCGAACGGACGGAGCCGTTTCTCAGAAGTGGGGGGTTGGTTTTGCCATCGAGTATGTCGGGGTTCCCGTTGACCCGTATGTCTCTCAGGTGGACGGTGATGGGGTGGTCGTCTCCGAGACTCTCCGCAGCCACGGGCTCCATGAGACCCATCCTCTCGGCGCGGATGGAGGCCACCTCCTCCTCCTCGGCTACGGTGATCTCGTCCATGGCCGCTATCTCGAAAAGCCGATCTGCGGCCTCTTTCGGGAGGCCGTGGGCGAAAACGTTCGACGGGCTACTGTCGGCAGACGGTTTCTCGCCCCCGGTGGTGGGAACGGACACGGCGTGGGAGAAGGACGCGACGATCCCGGCGTCGTCCAGCATGAACCCCTTGAGCTGGTCGCGGATGAACCTCTTCTGGGACTCCGAGTAGGGGACTTCCTCCCCGTCGTAGCGGGTGTAGACCTCGCCCCCAGAGAGTATGTTCGCCAGATCGCTGAGGGGGGAACTCTTGTCCACCAGTGCCGTTACGTCCTCGTCCTCCAGGGAGTCGAAGAGCTCGCGGAAACTGGACCTG
>JBEIUO010000591.1:0-2677 GCA_040374335.1 Phycisphaeraceae bacterium | reverse complement strand
CGCCAGGTCAGGGAACGCGCCCGACTCCGGCAGCAGTTGACGCTGCAACGCGGCGAACGCGGCGCTGAGCATCACCAGGCCAACGGCGCGGAGCGCGGCGTGGCGTACGGTCTGGCCCATCGCCGCGGAGAGGATTCCTAGCCCCGCGATGGTGACCAGGACCCACGCCCCGAAGCCCAGGAGCTTGAACAGCGTGTACGCAACGAGTGCGCCGAACGGACCGCACCAGTTGGTGACGGCCTCGTTGGGCGGGAACTCCATGTGCGTCGGCGGGTCGGCCGGGTCGAAGCCGATGAGGCTTGCGAACACGAACGCCCATCCGGCGAGGACAATGAGGAGAGCGACGCGGCGCGCGATGGACGGGCCGGCCGACTTGCCAGTTCGTTTCGAGGACTCTGCCATACGTCGAACAGTATCGGCCGATAGCCGCTGAACCGACCAGAGATCGCAGACAGTTCGGGGCCCGGCCGGTGGCCGCTACTCGACGATCCTTGACCCCAGGTCGATCTCCGAACCCCACACCCGTTCGATCCCCGTCATCCGCTCCGCCCGGGAAATGTCAGGGACGATCAGTAGACGGATCGAGCCCCCGCGGGTAACTCCCTTGGGCGCAGGACCTTCCTCGCTCACCGTGTTCGGCACCTGCGACCCCGGGCCCCTCACGATTGACACGTACATCACCCGTTCCCGACGCGAGGTGCCGTCCGGATCCATGATCTCTGCCATCAGCTCCCCCACCACCGGCACCGGGCACCCCAGCTCCGTCAACCCGGCCGTGATCTTCCCATCCGCCAGCTGCACCGGCAGCGCCTTGATCGCCTGCTGCAACCGAACCGCGATCTCCGGGCTCTCCTCCCCCGTCACCACCGCCCAAAGCGGGGCCCCCGCCTCCACCACCGTGATCCCCGCCGCGGCGGAGGTCGTTCGGATCCGGATCGGCTCGTTCAATCCCACCGCCGCCAGCTCGCAAACCGTCGTGATCTCCGCCTGGTAGCTGCCGGGGGGTACCGGGAGATCGATGTCCACCCCGACGCCGAAGCTCAGCCCACCGTTCACTCCCACGGACGCGAGCTTTCCGTCCGCGCCCTTGGCTACTGCCCCGACCTCGATCACCTTTCCCGCGGCATCGCGGAAGGTCACCGTTGTCTCCAAGACATCGACCCTCGCGCGGAAGTTCGGGTCCGATCCCCCGCCGAGCGAGCCGTTGTCGGACACGAAGACCTGCACGCTCGACGAATCCGCCGATCGAACGCGCGCCGGCAGCGTCGCGGTGATCCGCGTCTCGCCCGCGTAGAACGCGCTGGCCTGCTCCGGAGTCAGCACGCCGTCCTTCAGCGCTGCAACCAGGATCTTGCCCGCGTCGGGCGTCCATGTCGGGTTGGACGAGGCACGCAGCTTGAGCAGCAGGTCCACGACCTCACCCACTTCTTCCGTCGTCAGTTGACCCCGCCGCTGGCGCGACGCGATCTCCGACAGGGCCGGCCCCGCGAACCTGCCGCGGGACGTGGCTTCTTGCTTGAGCATCCAAAGGGGCTGCGCGCGGAAGGCCGCCGGCGCCGCGAGCACCACTAGCGGCGCAACGGCCATCAGTACCAGCACCGCGCCGAACCCCGCGACCCAGGGACGCCGCCGCCGCACACCCACGCCGACCGCACGCGCCGCCGTCAGGTCCTTCCCGCACTCGGGGCACTGCGGGATGTTCTGCCCAATCCCCCCGAGTTCGTACCCGCACCCCCGGCAATGCGGCCGATCCCCGACCCGTCGGCCCACGATGCCCCAAACAAAGAGCAGCAACCCGATCGTCGCGGGAAAGAGCACCAGAAATAGCACGCCGATCGGCACACCCACGGCAGACTCCTCTCGCTGGTTGTACGGGGAGTCCCCGGGGGCGTTACGCCCCGGGCGCAGCGCGGCCAGAGCTCCAGCGCGCGGACCAAGACCAACTGGCGGGCGTCACGCGGGCGATCAGCGGGTGAACTTCACCGAGGCGGTAACCGCGAGCGAGGAGTACAGGCGACCGTCATAGGCACGCATCGTGAAGATAGAAACAGGAATCGACGAGATCGCCGGCGTCGTGGAGGGAGTCCACACCAGCGACTGGCCCACGCTGAACAGGGTCTCACCAGGCGTTACCGCCACGCCGTCGATCGTGAGCGTGCCGTCGAGCACCGAGTCGATGACGAATCGAAGGGTGTCCTTATTCTTGTCGGCCTCGTTCGCGGCGGCCTGGATGCTCGCGAACGTCAGCGTGACCGATGTCGGCGGCGCGAGCGGGTCGATGCGGACGTTCACGGCCTTCACCGTCGTCATGGTGGGCGCGGCGTTGACGGGAATCGTCACGTTCACAGCCTTGGCCGAGACCTGGCCGCCATCGGAGGCGAGGATGGAGAACGCTCTCGTCGGCTTGCTCGCTCCGACCGGGCTCGTCCAGACCAGCGGCTCGCTATCAGGCGTCAGGACCGTCGTGCCCGCGGTTACCGCGACACCACCCTGCGTCAGCGTGCCCGCAAGCACCTTGGACACCACGAAGCTCACGGTCGAACCCTCGGGATCGGCCTCGTTCGCCGCGTTCGCCAGCATCTCCCACGTGATCTCGAAGGGCACGCCCGCGTCGGCCGTCGGAAGGTTGGCGACAGTCGTGAGCGTCGGCGGGAAATCAAACGCCACGGAGAACTGG
>JBEIUO010000171.1:0-6034 GCA_040374335.1 Phycisphaeraceae bacterium | reverse complement strand
GGCGTGGCGATGGAGGGGCTGAACAACGCGGGGACGCTGAAGCGGCAGTTCCTGGTGGTGCTGAACGACAACGGGATGTCGATCAGCAAGCCGCAGGGGGCGCTCGCGCATCACTTTGATCGGTTGCGGGTGTCGCACTTTTACGCGGACCTGAAGCGGTCGGCGCGCGAGGTGCTGAAGCAGTTGCCGGGCGGGTCGCTGATCCGCGAGGCGTATCACCGCGCGGGCGAAGCGACGAAGGCGATGGTGAACGAGGGCGGTTGGTTCGAGCACTTCGGGCTGCTGACGGTTGGGCCGATCGATGGGCACGACTTCCGGACGCTGATCGACTTCCTGACGGAGGCGCGGGATCTGGATCGGCCGATGGTGCTGCACGTGAAGACGGTGAAGGGGAAGGGGTACGAGTTCAGCGAGAAGGACGCGAGCAAGTTCCACTCGCCGAGCCCGTTCCGGGTGGATGGGTGTCGCGTGGAGCTCAAGAGCGAGGGGCGGTCGTTTACGACGGCGTTCGCGGACGCGTTGATGGACGTGATGGAGCGGGACCCGAAGGTGGTGACGTGCACCGCGGCGATGCCCGATGGCACCGGGCTGAACAAGATCATGCCCAAGTTCCCGGAGCGGAGCTGGGACGTAGGGATCTGCGAGAGCCATGCGCTCGACATGATGGCGGGGCTGGCGAAGACGGGGTTCAAGCCGTTTCTCGCGGTGTATTCGACGTTCTTCCAGCGGGCGTTTGACCAGGCGTTCCAGGAGGCGTCGCTGCAGGGCTTGCCGGTTCGGCTGTGCCTGGATCGCGCGGGGCTGGTGGGCGGCGACGGTGCGGTGCACCACGGGTTCTGCGACATCTCGCTGCTGCGGACGCTGCCGAAGGCGGTGATCACGGCGGCGATCGACGAGCCGTCGTTGCGTGGGGCGTTGGAGTTCATGCGGAACTACGAGGAGGGTGTGTCCTCGGTGCGGTACCCGCGGGATGTGGTGAGCGAGCGGTTCGCGGGCGTGTGCCCGGCGTTTGAGCTTGGGCGTGCGCGGCAGTTGACGGATATCGGCGTGAAGGACCGGCCGGACGTCGCGGTGTTGGCGTTTGGAACGCCGGCGATTGACGCGTGCGCGGTTGCGGACGATCTGAAGCTGGACCTGCGGGTCGCGGTGTACGACGCGCGGTTCGCGAAGCCGGTGGACGCGGATTTGATCAGGGCGCTGCTGGAGCAGGGGACGCCGATCGTGACGATCGAGGACCACGGCCGCATCGGCGGCTTCGGTTCGGCGGTGATCGAGGCGGCACACTCGATGCGTCTGGATGCGTCTTCCGTCACGGTTCTGGGGCTGCCGGACTCGTGGATCTACCAGGATTCGCGGGCGAAGCAGTTGGCGGAGGCGGGAATCGATCGGACGGGCATCAGAGCTGCGATCATCGGGGCGGCGGGAGCGTCTCCTGCGCGAGAGTCCTCGAGCACCTCGTCCGTGACGCGTGATCGCGCGACACTGTAAACTGGTGGGCGTATGGCCCGTTCGACACTGCTGCTGGTGAATACGGACAAGTCCGAGGCGATTGCCGCGGCGGCGGAGGTCCGTGCGCTGATTACGCGGTACGGGAAGCTGGCGGGGGAGTTGCCGGCCGATGAGACGGCGATCCCGGAGTCGGCGAAGGGCGCGGATCTGATCGTGGTGCTGGGTGGGGATGGGACGCTGCTG
The DNA here is from genome assembly GCA_040374335.1 of Phycisphaeraceae bacterium. Lineage (GTDB taxonomy): Bacteria > Planctomycetota > Phycisphaerae > Phycisphaerales > UBA1924 > JBEIUO01. The sequence continues at coordinate 4,342 of JBEIUO010000171.1, read as the reverse complement.
AGTCAGTCGCGGCGGTGCCTGAACCTGGACATTCCGATCCTGGGGGTGAACTTCGGGCGGGTGGGGTTCATGGCGGAGTTTGATCTGCAGGCGTTGAGCGCGCAGGCGTCGATGCTGTTTGGGGAGGGGGAGCTGCGGACGCACCGGTACGGGCTGATCGAGACGGATCTGCTGAAGCCGGGGGGCGGGCACGAGCGGGTGGGGCTGGCGATCAATGAGGTGGTGATCACGGCTGGGCCGCCGTACAAGATGCTGCAGTTGGGTCTGCATATCAATGGGCGTGCGGGGCCGGTGTTGACGGGGGATGGGTTGATCGTGTCGACGCCGCTGGGGTCGACGGCGTACAACCTGAGCGCGGGTGGGCCGATTGTGTCGCCGATGGTGGACGTGTGGTCGATCACGCCGATCGCGGCGTTTTCGCTGTCGTTCAGGCCGATTGTGATCACGGCGCACGGGCGGCTTGAGGTGCAGATCGCGCGGGCGAACGGGGATTCGGATGGTGAGGGGACGACGATCGTGATGGACGGGCAGGTGCAGCGGCGGGTGTCGACGGGGGACCGGCTGGTGCTTTCGCGTCACGATCGGGAGATTCGATTTGTGAGCAACTCGTCGGCGGACTACTGGTCTCGCCTGATTGGTAAACTGGGGTGGGCGGCACCACCGCGCGTACGACCGTCTTGAGTTTGGTTTATTGAGAGCATCCCATGAGCATGAGCCTTTCGCGTCGCGACGTTCTGATTTCCGCACTGGCAACGGGTGCCGCGCTCGCGGCGCGGCCGGCGCTGGGTGCGCAGCCGGAGGCCGCGAAGACGGGGAAGGCGGCGGCGCCGTTGTTCACGATCTCGCTGGCGGAGTGGAGTTTGCACCGGGCGCTGCACGGGGGGGAGATGACGAACATGGACTTCCCTCGCCGGGCGAAGGAGGAGTTCGGGATCGACGGGATCGAGTACGTGAACCAGTTCTTCATGACGAAGGCGAAGGACGCGGAGTACCTGAAGGAGTTGGACAAGCGGTGCAAAGACCTGGGTGTGACGAGCGTGCTGATCATGTGCGACGGCGAGGGTGCGCTGGGTGATCCCGACGAGAAGAAGCGTGTGGCGGCGATCGAGAACCACTACAAGTGGGTGGACGCGGCGAAGGCGCTGGGGTGTCACTCGATCCGCGTGAACGCGCAGAGCAGCGGGACGTGGGAAGAGCAGCGCGACCGCGCGGCGGACGGGCTGCACAGGTTGAGCGAGTTTGGCGCGAAGGCGGACATCAACGTGATCGTGGAGAACCACGGCGGGCTGTCGTCCAACGGGGCGTGGCTGGCGGAAACAATCAAGAAGGCGGATCACCCGCGTTGCGGGACGCTGCCGGACTTTGGCAACTTCAATCTGGGCAAGGGCGAGGACGGGAAAGAGAAGACGTACGACAGGTACAAGGGCGTCGAGGAGATGATGCCGTACGCGAACGCGGTCTCGGCGAAGACGCACGAGTTCAACGAGAAGGGCGACGAGGTCCACACGGACTACCGCAAGATGATGAAGCTTGTGCTCGCGGCGGGATACCACGGTCGCGTGGGGATCGAGTACGAGGGCGGCAAGCACTCGGAAGTCGAGGGGATCAAGCTGACGAAGGCGTTGTTGGAGAAGGTGCGGGAAGAGATGAGTGTGTAAGGGGGGCGTGAACTACGTTTGCGTGCTGGGTGCGACGATCAAGGACTTTGGTTCTTCGCGCTGAAACCGAAGCGGCCTGCATGGAACGGGGATCAGACCCCGAGGAACAAGAACAACATCGGCATCACGAGGTAGTTCAGCACCGCGGAGGCTCCGAGCACAAGCGCCACGGCCACGGGGAACCGAGAGTGCTTGGGGTGATGGCGACTCCCCCACCGCAACGCGAAGAAGAAGAGCAACAACCCGAGGAGTCCCAATACTCCGATGTCGCCGTGAAGCAACAGAGCATTCGTGTCCCATCGGAGCGGATTTGCCACGACATAGTGCTGCACGGGTGAGCCGGAGGGGTTCGCTGGCGGGAAAAGCTGGCGGAGCAGCCTTCCCACCGTCCTGCCGAGCGGGAGCACAAACAGAAGTGCAATCGCGAACGAAAGCAGACGGAGGATGACCACGTACTTCCTCGCCGCGGGGTCGCTTGTGGCCTCCGCGGACTTTCCGCACTCGGGGCAGATGCGGGTTCGCGAGCCGACGACATAGCCGCATGAACCGCAGTGGCAGGCGACGGTGGTGTCGGGGGGCGTTTGCATGAGTTTGGTCACGGCCCGCGGCTTGGTCGATGGTGCGGATCAGATGCGGGGACCTGCTAGTTTCGAGCCACCACAATCATCTGCAGCAGGTACTGCATCAATGCCCGCTCGTGCAGGCGGACGTGCCAGGGGATGTCGCGGGTGTCGCTCTGGAGTGCGAGGCCTTCGATGCTCGCGGGGTGGGCGTTTGGGGTCAGGATCGCGGCGAGGATGTCTTCGCTGCGGCCGTTGAAGTAGCCGCGGGGGGAGTGGCCGCCGAGCCAGGACTCGATGGGTGTGACGTTGGCGGACCAGTCGAAGGGGGTCGCGATCGCGGCGTGTGCGCCAGGCTTCAGCAGGTGCGCGATGTTGGTCAGCAGCGCGAGGGGCGAGGTGGTGCAGTCGATGACGTTCATGCACGCGATCGAGCCAAAGGTCCCGGCACGGATGCAGGGGTTCAGGGCGTCCATGATCCAGACGTCGACGAGCTCCGCGGCTTCGGGGAGCGGTACGGCGAACTCGCGGCGTTCGTAGAGCACGCCGCTGATGCGGCGCTGGTAGTCGATGCGGCCGGTGCGGAGGAGTTGCTGCGCGACGCGGGCCATGGCGCTGTGGAGCTCGATGCCCAGGGTGATTTGATTGGTCTTCGCGGCGATCTCGATCGAGGAGCGGGCGACGCCGCAGCCGATGTCGAGGCAGGGGCCGGGGGTTGAGAAGGCGGCGCGGTCTGCCGCGGCGGCGATGACGCGTGCGATGGCGCCGGGCTTGCCCATCGAGGGGCGTTCGACGGGATCGAACTCGGCGAAGTGGTCCCAGACGGCGCCGGAAAGGTGTTGGCGGGTGGCTTCGTCCCAGGAGCCGGGGCCGGCGCACTCGGCGAGGAGCGAGTCGAGTGTGGGAGACAGGTCGCGGCGGCGCGCGAGGGACTGGTGGTTGTTGGCGATGTACGTGCGGACGTCGGCGAGGAGGATGGGGACGCCGTCGATGATGGGGAACTCGCTCTGGCACTCGGGGGCGGTGCAGGTGAGGATTCCTTCGATGACGATGGGGCCTTCGACGACGTCGCGGCGGGAGAGGGAGAGGGGCGACGTCTCGCCGCGCGTTCTGCACTGGGGACAGACGGGGGCGAGTTCTTCGAAGTGGCGGAGTTTCACGGTATGATCAGCCGCCGATGTTGACGGTGGTGCAGCACGGGGGCATGATCTTGCCGACGGGGCTGGGGATGGGGGCCACGCAGGTGAGGTGAGCGGTCATGTCGTTCGCGCGTGCCGCGGGGAGCTTGCCGATTAGAACGGTGGCGGAACCCTTGGCGATCATTCCGGGGCCTGCGGGAACGCAGGAAGGAAGCGTGCAGGGTTTGGATTTGTCAGTGATACGTGCCGCGGCCATGCCGCCGATCTTGACGGTAGCGGCGCCGGGGGGGATGATCGCGAGGGGGAGCGCGGGGTGGGCGACCGGCGTGGGGACGGGCGCGGGCGGGTGGATGGGCGCGTGGCAGTGCGGAGCATCCTGCTTGATGTTGTCTCCGACGCGTGCTGCTGCTGGCATGAGGGTTCCCCTTCGAGGCGGGCGCTCCACGGTACGGGAGCTGCGTGCCTGACAGTATTCTAACGTCGACTTTCTCTCGCGTCGAGTCCCCCGCTACGCTTCTGCGCATGAGTACTCCGAACCTGCCAACAGTGACTCCGGGCGCGGGCGCGATGGCCCTTCCGAGCGGCCGAACGCTGAACGTTGCGGCCGGGCCTGACGGGGAGCACATTGAGATCCGCGCGGCCTCGGGGCAGTTGGAGGTCCGGATCTCGCTGACCCCTGAGGGGCCGGTCCTGTCGCTCTCGGGCGCGAAGCTCGAGATCAACGCGAGCGACACGATCGCGGTGAACTGCAAGGACCTGAGCATCAACACGGCAGGGTCGTTTAACGTGGTGTCGAGCGGGTCGGTTGGAGTCCGATCGCAGGGCGACATGACGATGAAGGCGATGGGGAATACCGATATCGATGCCCAGATCATCAACCTGAACGGCGGCGATCGGTCGGAGTACAACGACGCCGCGCTGCCGGTGTTTGAGGTCCTGGCCCCACCCGCCCCACTGCCACCGGCGGCGGCGGGCGACGACTGCG